>JAITIZ010000217.1 GCA_031279215.1 Planctomycetaceae bacterium | reverse complement strand
TCAGGAACGCAGGCGTCTCGCCTGCACATTGCCTATTAAAAACATCAGGAACGCAGTCGTCTCGACTGTACATTGCCTATTAAAAACATCAGGAACGCAGTCGTCTCGACTGCACATTGCCTATAAAAAGTGCAGGCGAGACGCCTGCGTTCCTGATGTTTTTAGAAGTTCCCATACAATAAATATGGTCATTTTTTACCGTATCAAGGACATCAATCAAATTTGAGTTGACTGAAAAAATCATTTTTTTCTTGGTTTGGTTCTGGTGTTATTGAAGCGGCGGGGTCTTTTGAAACAACAATTGCCGGGAAATCAGGAATGGTACTTCTTTCTTCCTTCTTCCGAACTAAGGGGCGTTCTATGCCGGCTCTTTCCATAAGTGATTGGGAAAGTATTTCGTTTTCATGTAATACATCACCCGGCGGAGGACCAACTGCACCATTTTCCACCGGATTGTATTGAAGTCTGAAAACGTGTTTCGAAATCGCAAGCGCAGCTCCCGGATCAACCCGATGATCCGTAATCCTGACCCCGTTTAACTTGATGCCATTGGTACTGTGCATGTCAAGAACATACCAATATCCACTCGATAAAACTAATCGGCAATGTTGACTAGAAACATTGCTGAAACGAAGAACAATATCACAATTGTCTTTCCTGCCCACAATAATTTCACGCTTGCGAAGCGGAATAGGATCACCTCCCCCTAACGGAATTAATTGACCATACATTGAAAACACCCTTGGTTATGTGTAAAGTAATAAAATTCGCCAACGGAAATTGTTAAAGAATCTGTTGATTGGTCTGCTTTCAAATTCTTAACAATGGTTTCGCATTTTTAATCGGCTTGAGTAATTGATTGGTTTCTATTGTGCGCGAAGCACCGTTATTTTTCAAGTTATTTTTTGTAAATTTTTTTTGATAACATGACAGTTACATTTCCTGCTCGGAATTTATTCCCTGATTGGCGGTCTATGGGACATCAATATTTTCCGTTGGGAGTTTCTATGCGTTATGAATTTGGCTGTGCGGTTTGGAAAGTCAGTGTTGATGCCGGTTGTTCATGCCCCAATATGGATGGGACAATCGGAACAGGCGGTTGTATTTTCTGTAATACCTCCGGTTTTGCACCAAGCCGGCGGTTCAATAAACCGGAACTCCCCATCTCAGAACAAATCAACTTCGGAATCCAGCAACTCAAACGACGTTATAAAAAAGCAAAAAAATTCATCGCCTACTTTCAACCATCCACAAATACCTACACAACACCAGAATATCTCGAATATTTTTGCCGAACCGCTTTGGAACATTCGGAGATTATTGGTATTGCTATTGGAACACGCCCGGATACTCTTCCCAACGAAATACTGGACATGTTGGAATTATTGTCGCAAAGCGTCTGGATTCAACTCGAAATCGGACTTCAATCCATTCATCAAAAAAGTCTTGATTTTCTGAATCGAGGACACACTTATTCCGTTTTTTGTGATTCATTCCAACGTTGCCGTCAACGGAACCTTCGGCTTGGAGTTCATTTAATTCTTGGTATTCCGGGTGAAGATCGGACTGACGTTTTGGCAACCGCTCATGAAATTGCACTACTTCGACCCAATTGTGTAAAATTACATCATCTCTATGTTGTTCGGGAAACACAACTCGAAAAACTTTGGCAAACCGGAAAAATTCGTCTTATAACATTGAAAGAATATGCAGGATTGGTTGTTGATTTTCTTGAGGTTTTACCGCCTGATATTGTTATTGATCGGATTTCCGGTGAGGCGGATGCTTCTTTTCTTCTTGCGCCGGACTGGACTAGAACAAAACACGCTGCCAGAAACGCCGTTAATCAGGAATTTCAACAACGTCAGTCTTTTCAAGGATGCAAATATAGCCGCAGTGAATAACGGCGCAGCGGATTTTTAATTTTTAGCCGGAATGATCGTAAATCGCTCGCAATATCAAATCAACTATCAATTAATTCCAATCCGATAGGACAATGGTCACTGCCGAATATTTCAGGATAAATAATAGTATTGCTCACACGGGAGATTAGTTGTTGGGAGATCAGGAAATAATCAATGCGCCAACCGGTATTATTTTGGCGGGCGTTGCTTCGGAAACTCCACCAAGTATAAGCTCCTTCAAGATCAGGATAACGTGTTCGAAAAGTATCCGCCAATCCGATTTTCAGTAATTCCGTCATTTTACCGCGTTCCTGATCGGTGAATCCGGGATTGTTGTGATTGGTTTGGGGATGACGCAAGTCAATCTCTTGATGGGCAACATTGAAATCACCGCAAACAATAATTGGTTTTATTTTGTTGAGTTTTTTCAGATAGGCGCGGAAATCATCTTCCCATTCCATTCGATAATCCAATCGAACAAGTTCTTGACGGGCGTTGGGCGTGTAAACATTGACTAGTATAAAGTCTTCTATTTCCAGAGTTATCACACGTCCTTCCTGATCGTGTTTCGGAATACCGATGCCATAATTTTCCTTCAACGGCTTCAAACGGGAAAAAACAGCGGTTCCCGAATATCCTTTTTTTGACGCACTGTTCCAGAACTGAACATAATTAGGAAGATCAATTTCAGCTTGTTCTTTTTGCATTTTGGTTTCCTGAAGACAAACAATATCCGGGTTCAAACGCTTGACAACATCCAGAAAACCTTTACCCAAACAAGCTCGTAAGCCGTTTACATTCCATGAAATCAGTTTCATTGGTTTTTGTGATTAGAAAGTCGATGTTTTAGGTGTTAGTAACTTACGGGAATTTCTAATAACCAAGTTAACGGCGGGGTTTACCCGGCACTTTGCGCCTAACATTCAACAGGACGGGGCAAGACCGCGCCGTTAACACTCGGTAAATCTTGTGTTTTTAGAAGTTCCCATCATTGAAATCGGAAAGGATTTATCATAGTAAAAAATATCAGTGTTTTCAAGAGACTCCTCAATGGTTTGGGACAGACTATTTTGAATTGTTCTTTTCGTCTGTTTATGGTAACTTCTAAAAACTAATATTAGGAGGAACGCAGGCGTCTCGCCTGCCCTGTTTTAATATTAGGAGGAACGCAGGCGTCTCGCTGCCCTGTTTTAATATTAGGAGGAACGCAGGCGTCTCGCCTGCCCTGTTTTAATATTAGGAGGAACGCAGGCGTCTCGCCTGCCCTGTTTTTTTACAAAAAACTCCTAAAAATGCGGTCGAGACGACCGCGTTCCTTCTAAACAATAAATTTTGTAATATATCAGTGGAATTTTTATTTTTTATCTTAGCCCCGATAGGGGCGTCAGTATTATAGCCCGCCCCAACGGGGTGGGTTTAAGTTCCCCCTCCCACCCCAACGCCCTGAAAGGGCAACAGGAAGATGATTAAATAACGAACAGTGTAAAATTTCCTATCGCCCTTTCAGGGCTTGTTAATTAGTGTTGATTTGTAACCCACCCCTGCGGGATGGGCTATAATACTAACGCCCTTTCAGGGCTACTATGGTTGTTCTCTACAATTAGTCCACTGATATATTACA
>JAITIZ010000102.1 GCA_031279215.1 Planctomycetaceae bacterium | reverse complement strand
ATAACGCCAAACCAAAGAATGGAACCCTTCATGAAACAAAAAACAATCTGAAACAAAAAAATATAACACACTCCCCTGTGACCGCTCATCGTACGCCGATACAAAAACATATATTAACGCAGCAAAAAACATCCGCGACTCGCTTGTTTAAGGTCTAGACCACTACAAATTTCAAACATTCAAAAAACAACCAATTTATTACGGGATACAGTATATTGCTAAGTTTTTACATTTTATATGAAACAGTAACGATGCGAGTATTACCACAGTACCAACAATAAGTGTTGTATAATTTTCTACTTTATTCCAAATCGTAATATTTATAATAATTCCTGCTGGAATTAGGGCATTGTTCATGATTCCCAAAACTCCCGCATCAACCATTGTTGCACCTTTATTCCACAAAAAATATCCAACTCCCGAAGCCGCCAGACCAAGCCAAAGTAAAATACCCCATTGTAATGGTGACGGATTGATTTTCTCGAAGTTACCGAAGATAAAAAATGCAAACATCGTAACAATTAACGCACCAAAATGAAAATAACCGAAAATTTCTTTTTGGTCAAATTCCTGATTGTTTTCCGCAACGTATTTGTAGGAACTCTGTCCCAATGCGAAACAAATATTGGCGGCTTGTACAAGTAAGAATCCTGCCCAAAAATTCTCACTGACGTTGTTGTATCGTATAATAAACGCCCCCAACACAGCAAGACCGGCACTTATCAGATACAAAAAATGAAAACGTCTGACTAATATATCATACACAAGTGTTACATAAAACGGTGTAAAAATAGTAAAAAGCAGGATTTCCGGTACACTCAAAAAACGGTAAGAATGATACAAAAAAAGATACATAATACCAATCTGTATCGAACCAATAAGCATAAGTTGAAGTTGCAAAATTAACGGTATTCCTCTGAATTTCGTAAACGGTACAAACAACACCGCCGCCAAAATAATACGGATAAAAACTAAAAAATAGTTATCCAAATTCATCAAATATTCACCAATAAGACTAAATGAAAAAGCCCATAATAATGTTATAATAATTAAGTAAAACATGGTGTATTTCCAAGAGTTTTTATTGAAACCGTAAAGATGAATTTGCGGTTTGTGATTGTAGTTACAAATTACAAATTACAAATTACAAACCGCAGAAAGACGGTTCATTCTTACGGCAAAATATTCTTCCGGTATTCAGGAGGGTAAAATATCGGTTAGTCAACCGTAACACGGCGGCAAAGATCGGTTAAATGTTGTACGATAAATTTGATTTGTTCTTCCGGTTGTTTGGTTTTCACGGCGTTTTCGAGTTCTGCCGCTGCGAGACTGATTTCGGCGAATCCATGACTTCCGGCAGAACCCTTGAGTTGATGAGCCGCAATACACAATTCCGACCAATTCCGCTCCGCACACTCATGTTCCAACCGTACAATTTTGTCCGGCATCTCTTCAACATATATCAAGAGAATTTCACGAAGGTCTTTATCAGAAGCGAGGTCTGAATAAATTAATGTCTGTTCCGTATTCATAAAAATTATTGTTGTAAAAAAAATAGTCCGCAGATTATGCCGATGTTCGCAGATTTTTGAAAAAGTTTATTGAAGGGAATTTCTAAAAACCTTGTATCCTTCTTGCATTCATCATTTTATGTTTAATCAATTCAGTGTTTTGTTAAAATAATATTTATTTTTCGCTACACTTACAGTTAGGCACATTTCATCCCTGCGGGACTAATAAAAAACGAAAGCATTACGAAAATGATCACGAAATCTTACCAAAATTTTACCGTGGGTCAGTAACTTGAAAAATTAACTTGATGACTGTAAGAAGGATACATAATCTGTTCTGTTTTTTTGAATCAATTTGATTAAAAACCATTACCGATACGGATTGTTTCGCGATTAATTTTTTCAAATTTTTCCGGCGGAATTTTCAACAAAACGCGGTCATAACTTGTCAATCCGTTACATTCTGATTCGACATCAACAAGTTGGTGAAACACCGCTCCGGCAAGTCCCTGTTCCCGAATCAAACGTTGTAACTCTTCATGTAACATCTGATAACGTTTGAATAATGTTTCGGAATCAGCAACATGTTGGAATCCCCATGTGTCGGGTGTCCAGAGATTTTCTTCGGGCGGAACCAATGTAAATCCTCCAAAAGAACCAATCACCGAAGCACGATGCGGATTGGGTTTAGGCATTTCAGGACCGGGAAACCGATGCGAATCGTTCAAGTGTCCCACTCCAACATCAATCCAACCGCCGGCACCATTCACAAGCCGTGACGAATCAAGTTTACCAACCATCTCAACATATTTTTCGGTATCATGTTGTCCGGCACCTTCGTTGAAGATCGTCCAGAGAACAACCGAAGGGTGAACCGAAAGCGATTGAATCATTTTTTGTAACTCTTCTTGGAATTGTGTTTGTGCGTCGGGAGTTCGGTTTTCTCCGCTGGGCATGTCTTGCCAAACAAGCATTCCAAGCCGGTCACACCAATAATACCAACGTGCCGGTTCTATTTTGAGATGTTTACGAATCACATTGAATCCAAGCGATTTCGCAACACGAATATCCATACGTATTGCATCATCAGACGGCGGAGTGTATAAACCATCGGGCCAATATCCTTGATCAATAACTCCCATTTGAAATAATGTTTTACGATTCAGGCGTATTCGTGAAAAACCTTGCCGGTCTTGAGAAATATCTATTTTCCGAAACGCACTGTAACTGCCAATCTGATCCACCAAAACATCCTTATCAAGAAGACAAATACGGAATTGATAAAGATGTGGTGAATCCGGCGACCAGGGTTTTAACGTGTTTTTGTCAAAACACATCAAAAGAGGACCTTCGCTGCCGCCAAAAGCCTCCGCAATTATTTCTTCTCCGTCAAAAGCTTCCGCTGTTACAGTTAAGTTCTTTCGCGGTTTGTCCACCACAGGAAAAATCGTTACAACCCCCTTGTCGTAATCCGGCAAGAAATAAACGTTTCGCAAATAATCTGCCGGAACCGGTTCAAGCCAAACAGTTTGCCAAATACCGGAAACCGGCGAATACCAGATTCCTGACGGATTGGTTGATTGTTTACCGCGCGGCTGTTTACCGTGATCGGTCGGATCAAAAACATGAACAATCAACTCATTCGCACCCGCCTGAGTATCTTTGAGATAATCCGTAATATCGAACGAAAATGAATCATAACCGCCGCGATGGGTTCCAACCTGACGGCCATTAACCCAAACAACTGTTTCCCAATCAACCGCTCCAAAATGGAGAAGAATCCGCTCCTCCTTCGGCCAGTCTTCTGGAAGCATAAAAAACCGGCGATAGACAATTCGTTCAAAAAATCCCCTAACACCTGAAAGAGTGGAACCAATAGGAAATGGAACCAAAACTTGCCCATCGTAACGATTAGACTCCATCATATTGGGCGGAACTGATCGATTACCGTCTTTCCAATCCCAAAGACCATTCAAATTCAGCCATTTTTTTCGTACTAAATTAGGTCTTGGATATTCAGGGTGAACCTTATCCGGTGAAACATCTTTTCCCCACGGTGTTTTCAGAAAATGAATACGCGGCGAATGACCGGCATTCATCGGCAATACCGCCACACCGCCTTGCTGAATCAGTTGTTGCGCAACAATAAACGATCCGGCTTGCAGAAAAAAAATAACGACAATAACAATCCGTATGATAAGCATTCTTTATCCTAAGGGAACTTCTAAAAACTCATTTTTTTAGGAACGCAGGCGTCTCGCCTGCACTTTTTATAGGCAATGTGCAGTCGAGACGACTGCGTTCCTGATGTTTTTAGAAGTTCCCCTAACTCCTTACACTTGAAATTTTGGTTTTTATTTTTTGTAATTTTTTAAGATCTGCCCTTTCCAAAAAATAGGTCTTTAACATTGGTTGTAACTTGTGTAGATTATAGTTTATTATTTTTTACGAAACCATACCCCTTTTTAACTTAAGGAGCCAGACAGATGTCAAAGGATTGTAATCAGAACAAGTTTAACACGGTATTGCAATTTAATCAATACGCAACAAAACTTTCAAGTTGTTTACCGGAAAGTTGGTCTTATTACTTTCTGTTACTTTTATTGGAGCTATTGTTTGCGAATCAATATCGGCGAACAGTTACAGAACTCTAGGAAAAATTTCAACGAAATTATAACGATAAAACGTATTCGGTCAGATCATTAATTTCATCGTTAGTTAATTGGTCAAGACGGTGGTCAGTGTTGACGTGTTTTCCTTCGGTGATCAGTTCGCGAATCGTTCTGTAACGTCCATCATGGAAATAAGGAGCTGTTCGCCAGACTTCACGCAATGACGGAGTGTCAAATAAAGGACTTGAATCAACAAGTGATCTTGTTCCAACATCGTGTTTGCGCAAATCTGTAAATAACGGTGCCGGATGGCATACCGAACACCCTGATCGATTGAATATCCGATGTCCCCGTTTCGCTGATTCGCTCAACTCGTTCTTTTGACCGGAAACAGAAACAAGATAAGGACTCGGAATCGGTTCTAAATGACTCAGATAAACATCAACCGCGTGTGCATTTTTTTCTGTTGCAGGTATCATCAAAATTGTCTCAAAACCTTTTCGAACCGCTGTTTCCGCACGATCCCGAACTCCATGCGACATACTAGGCGGTGTTTTGTGAGCGAAAAGTAAACTTTTGGTATTTTTCGGATTGTCCGGTCCATCGTTCAAAAGGTCCCAGTTTAATGTATCACTTCGTGCATCAGGATGACATGTTGCGCAACTTTGCCAATGTTCCTGACACAAAAAGGCATCATGGAAAAGCATCTCACCGTAACGAATTTCCGTCCAGATCGGCTCCCGACCCAATCGCGCAACACTTCGCTCAAACCAAATTCCAGACGAAAGAACAAAAGAAGACAAAGGAATAAACCGAAACAAATTATTGTCTTCAATCTCTTCGGTTTCATTATTATTGTTCCTATTATTATTATTATTATTATTATCATTATTATTAAACTGATTGGTTTCTGTATCAATGAAGAAATGCTTGTTGTGTTTTCTTGGAATAACAAGGTGATCATGCGGTAAAATTCCGGCAACAAAACCGGTTGGATTAGAAAAATGAGGAACAATTTTTATAACAGAATCTTCAAAATACGCAGTTGCAAAAATTCTGTTTTTTGACATGACTACGTGTCGAACACCTTTTAAACCAACAGGAATTCTTATTTGCATTGGAAGTAATGTATCAGAAAGTAATGTATCAGAAAGTGAAGTATTGGAATATTCCGGTGATATGAGTGGTTTTGTTTTCCGTCCGGAATAATTGTCAAGCATCGTAACAAAATGAGCCGTGTTGATAAGCAGAATATCGCAACTTCCCGCTGCCGCAAGAACCACAAAACGGTTGTCGTCTGAAAGTGAAAGTCCCCAAGGATTGGCAGAACCAATTGCGTATTCGTCCAACCGATATGATGTTACGACATTACGCCCAACAACGTCAATAACAAAAAGAATATTTTCATTCATCCAACCGCCGGTTACACTATTGGGCATCTGCTGAAAATGTCCGATGCCGCCTGTTACAAAAACATATTGCCCGTCCGAATGGAGAAGGATGTCGCGAATATTGATGGCACCGATATCAAGCCGGATTGTTTCGGTCTGTCCTGTTTTTGTGTCAATAAACCGAACACACGACGAAATATCGAAACGAAGTGATGAATCTTCAGGAAGATGTCCGGCAACAATCAATGTTTGTCCGTCAGGTGTTACTGTTAAGGCAATTGGTTCACGTCCGGCTTTGAAATGATTGGTTATTTTATTCTGTTCAATCACCGTAACCGTTCCATCAAAACGATTGGCAACATAAAGAACCGTTTGCCCACGACACTGAAACACCGCAACATCAGAGGGAGAATGACCGACAGGAACTGTTGCGGTTATCTCAAATGTTTTCGCATCAATAATTAAAAGATGTCCCGAAACACCGCCGCCAACGACAGCAAGAAATTGTTTATCGGGAAACCATCGCATGCGTTCGGGAATAATAGGCAAGGACAAAAGTTCCGGCGGGGTTTCTTTTTCTGTACTAATTTTCCTGATTTGCCGTGCATCCCGTTCCAAAATATACAGAAGATCGCCTTTTTCATCAACCGCAATATCCAATGGTCCAAGATATTCCTCCGCAAAAACAGGCAACGAAAAAAATAAAACAAAAATAATAATCGTCTTGAAAAACAAAACTTGATACAATTGATTGTTCAACATGGTCTAATTGTTTGTATAAAAATGAAATGTAACGGTTTATGTAAAATTTGCATAAGATAAAAGGCAACTGTCTATCTTTGGTCTATTCCTTTTTTTGTTTCGTTATTTCGTCTGTTTCATATACTTCTAAAAAATAATCTCTAAAAATCACTGAACATCTGCATAATCTGCGGACGAAAAATCTGCGGACTCTGTTGACAAGAATGGACTGTTACGATAAAATCCGATGCAATTATTTTAATTTTTGGTTATGTTAATTTTCTGCCGAATCGGAATCAATTAACCCGAAAAATTCGAGTCGGCGGTAAAGACGCGGGCGTGTAATACCGAGTAATTCCGCTGCTTTGGATTTGTTATTATCGGCAAGATGCAAAGCGCGTTCAATTAATTCTTTTTCGACATTTTGCAGAAACGGTTCCAACTCAATTGGTTTATTATCTGCCGGAACCTGTGCTGCCGCTTCCCAAACATTCCGAATCCGAACAGGAAGATCCGCCGCCGTAATTAGTGTTGCATTACTTTTCCGGTGCGCTTCAGTAATCAATTGCTCCAACTCTTCAATATTACCGGGGAAATAATATTGAACCAAAAAATCCAACGCATCCGATGTAAAACCGCTGCGTTGACGGTTTGCTGTTTCGTTATGTTCTTCAAGAAACATTTGAGCAAGCATCGGAATATCCTCTTTACGTTGATGAAGCGGCGGAAGTTCAATTGTAATTGTTCCCAGTATAATTGGAAAGGATTCATGATTTGTCCAATGATTAAAAGGTTGTGTTGAGGCTGCAATCAGACGTTGGTTGGCATAACTTGCCGCTATAAATTCGGCGATAAGCGGATAAAGTGTTGCCGGTAACGCATCTGCGTCTTTCAGGAACAAAGTATGGCGGCGCGAAGTTTCTTCACGTTGAAATCGTTTCCGAAATGCGTAAATTGTTGAAGTAATCAATTCTTGTTCGAGAATTTGACATTCGATTGGTACAAAAGCACCGGGAGGTTCGTTGCTCTGACCGTAATGAATTGCCGATGCAAGATGTTCTTTACCGGTTCCCGGTTCGCCTAAAATTAAAACCGACGCTGTTGAATCGACCGCCAACCTCGCTAAACGGCGAATACGTTGCATTATTGGCGAAACACCAATCATCCGATCCCATCGAAATCGTCCTGCTTGACGGCGGCGGAATGATAATAATGCTTGATGGAGTTCTAAAGCGGCTTGTCTTTCGGTGGTTTCCGGTTGTTCGGGCGAAATCATTTTGGCTTCCGATTCATCAACCAAAACAAGAACACCGTTGGAATTTTGCGAAATAAAAAGCGGAACAAAATTAGCGTAACGGCGGCTCTGAGAGGTAACACGGTCAATCGTCAACAAAATCCGGCAACGCCGCCCCTGAAACACTTCCGGCGGCGGTGCCAAAGCAGCAACAATCATTTCGTGCTTTTGCCGTGAAGTAGAAGCCCGATAACGAAATGGTAAATCAACCAATTGCTCCATCCGGCAACCTGTCCATTCCTCCAAGGCACTGTTACAGAATAACAACTTCGCATTACCATCAAGAAGAAGAAAAGGCTGCTGAATTGTTTGTAAAAACTTGATCAGTTTCGAAGAACGAAATTTCATCTTGGTCAAAACACAAAATAACCGTAACTACAAAAAATCCGTAATTATTTAATAGAATACTTTGGGATACTTCTTATCTGCCCTTTCCTAATATATTGGCTAATTATTTGCACTTGCCCCAAGGTCGTTTCTCATGGTATCAAATGGGATCAAATGGTATCAACGTGATATTATTTCCGATACATAATTTCGTTTCAACGCATGAGGCAACCTATAAACAATACAAAACGTCAACGTAAGAGTCAAAGTAAAAGTCCCAATCGTTCTATTCACAAAAAACGTGTCAAAAAACATATTAAACAACAAAGTCATTGTCGCAGTAAACAACGTCGTCCGGCAAAACATCAACGTCAACCTAAACCGTCTGATCCCTTTTTATTGTTTCAACAAATTATGACGGGATTAGGTATCGTTTTAACACATCGAACTATATCGTGGTTTGGCGTGTTAATTGTTGGTATCCTGTTGGCGATTGCCAAACGTTGAACCATGACGAAGCGGATTCAAACCGTCGGATTGAGTGCCCACTTTCAACGAGTATTTTACCATCTCACAAATATCGGACGCAAGTACCCGCAACTTCCGGTTTAATCTGTGAAGTCAAAGGAAATACCGTGTTCGATATTACTGTTACCAAGCCGGTCAAGTAATTTTGTAACTGCCTATTTTGTTTTCAGTTCAACGAGATTTAACTAAATATGTTGTCCTTTCAGGATGGAAAAAAATGGAAACAATAATTAGTGAAGGGTTATTAAAATAGACAGTTACGTTGTTTCGTGTGGTTCGTATTTCAAAAAATAAAAAATGTTTTTGTAGAGACACAAGGCGTTGTGTCTCTACAAACTCGAATATATCGTTCCAATCGTCCGCAGATTTTCGCAGATTATTTTAAAAAGTTTTTTGAAAATAATTTTTTGTATTTTTTGTATTTTTTGTCTATTCTTACTTTGTTTGTTTCGTTATTTCGTACTCTCAAAAAATAATCCGTGAAAATCCGAGAATATCGAATATCTGCGAAAATCGCTGGACGAAACTCTGCGTAACTCTGCGTCATCTGCGGACCAAACAAAATAGACTGTTACAATGCATTGCGTCTCTCTTTTATTATTTGATTTGAACATTTTCCCATTGAACAATTCCCGGCGGTGTTTGATTTTGTTCAAAGGCGGTAATATTTTCCAGTGTTTGGTTGGCAATTGCCTGCACCGCTTCAACTGTAAAAAACGCTTGATGTCCTGTTACAATCGCATTCGGAAATGTTAGAATCCGCGCTAATGTATCATCTTGAATAACACGGCTCGAAAAATCTTCAAAGAAGACCTCTGCTTCTTCTTCATAAACGTCAATAGCAAGTGAACCGATTTTACCGTTTTTGAGTCCGGTAATTGCTGCATCCGTATCAAGCAGTTCACCTCGGCTTGTATTGACAATCATCACGCCGGTTTTCATTTTTTTAATCGTTTCAGTATTTATCAAATGCCGTGTATCCGGCAGTAAGGGACAATGCAGTGTGATAATATCCGATTTTTGAAACAGTTCATCACGTGAAACATACCGAACACCCAGTGTTTTGAGTTCAGCATTTTCGTACAAATCAGAAGCCAACACGTTACATCCAAAACCGCACAAAATTTTTGCGGTTCCTGCTCCGATTTTTCCTGTTCCGACAACACCAACCGTTTTACCGTACAGATCGAAACCGAGAAGACCATCCAATGCGAAATTACCTTCACGTGTCCTGTTACAAGCCCGATGAATACGGCGGCTCAAGGTTAGGATCAGACCAAGAGTAAACTCTGAAATAGATGCCGGTGAATAAGCAGGAACACGCGCAACAGTTATACCAAGATTTTTCGCTGCCAAAAGATCAATGTTGTTAAATCCGGCGCAACGAAGCGCAACCAGACGGCAACCATGACCGGCAAGGCATTTTAGTACAGATTCGGTTAATTCGTCGTTGACAAACACACAAACTGCCTGAAAACCTTCCGATAACCGGCAAGTTTGTTCATTCAGATGTGCTTTATAAAAAACTAATTCATGCCCCCAACGTTCATTGGAATCCGTCAAATACTTTTGATCATACGGTTTGGTACTAAATACGGCTGTTTTCATAATTCACCTTTTTTCTAAAAAATGGTACAGTTTTCGATAAGAAAAAAAATCACACAACAAGATTTGTTGTAACAAAATTAACTTGACGATAAAATTTGTTTACGGTTCAGGGGTTAGTGTTGCGATAATCGATTGTTTTGTGGAAACCAGTTTAAAATTTGCCCAAGCCGCCCAATCAGCAGACGAATTGTTTTTTGTACCGACATCAGCAACAAAACGTAACCGAATCGTTTTGCCCTGCCATGCAGATAAATCGCAAACAAACGGACACCAATTTCGTTCCGCCCAAAGAATTTCACCTGCAAGGATTTCGTTTTTATCCGGTTCAGCAACAAAGACCCGATAAAGTACACCGTCCGATTGATCGCCGCCGTTACGAATTCCCACATCGCTTGAAAACGCAATTCCTTTTTCTTTCGGTACGGTAATTGGTTCGCTCAACAGAAATGTGTAACCGGTACCGCCTTGATACGGCGGATGAATTGCCCAAGCGCGTTGTGTTGTCTCACCGCAAGAACATTGATCAAGATAAGCATGTGCCCCGCTCTTGTCGTCCATTACCGTTGGTTCCTTGCCGCGCAAACAATAACCTGTTTCAAAATGTTCCGGTAATTTCGGTTGTTCTGGAAAACTGAATACGGACTTGAGTTGATATTTTTGTTCAAATTTCATCTTACCCGCCGTTACAACCAGTTTCAACGGAATCGTTTGCGGTTCCGCCGGAATATCAATGTTGAACGATAATTTTTGTTCCTGACCGGATTTCAACGGAACATCTTGTTTCTGTTTCATTTTCTCCTCTTGTTGTAACTCAAAATGGAACAAATTTTCACTGTTGAGATTGGAACGAATCACGAAATGAATCCGGCTATTTTCCGTATCAAGATTCGCATTAACATTACAAAGCGGAACAATTTCAAAATCATAACCATTGATCCAATACAACGTATTCGGCTTAACATCGGACGGAATTGTTATCGTTCCAAGATTTTCACCGGCAACTCCTCGAAACAGTTCCGATTCTGAAACGGAAATATTTTCCGGTTTTTCTTTCGGTGTCAGCAGATAACTGAACGCCCCTTCAATCGGCATGACATGAACCATACCGCGTGAATATCGGGTTTCCGCCTTACCAATGATTTTTCGTTCAAAATCCAGTGCAACAGCGTCGGCGTCGGCATCGTTGTCCAAACGGACTGCGTGAAGCGTACTTCGTGTTTCATAATTCGGTTCACCGACAATCATTTCCCAACATCCTTTATTGTCAACATTTTTTAGTACGATAAGTTGCCGATCACAAAGCAAACGGTCAAACCTGTATGGCAAACCTTTCCGATTGTTACGAATTTCTGCAAAAAGATATGCCGGTGAATCGACATAATCAATTCGTTTACCGTCCCATTCAAAACTCTGTGCCGTTAATGTTTTCGCCGGATCGTCAACATACCAACCATTGGGCGGTAAAAGCATTTTGGGAGATTCCCAATTTTGTTCCGAATTTCCATTAACGTAAATTTTCAAACCGTCTTCATATTCAATGACAATCCGATTGAGTTTAATTTTATCGGCAGCAACCGCTTCCGATGTTGTCAACAGACGACCTGTTTCATCGGCGTAACGGATTGATTTAACCTTTTGCGTACCGTAACGATTAGCGATTTGCTGAACAGTAAAATAAGACCGCAAACCGCCGGAAAAACCATACTCCATTGCCAAAAAGCCTGTGTGTCCAAATGCAAGTGTTGCGGCTAAAAAACGATCACGTGCGTTTTGCTTGTCTTTTTCTGTGCGAAAATTTTCTCTGCCGAAAAACATTTTGGGGTTACCCATTCCGAAATTATTTTCCAACGGGTGTATTTTCAACAAATCAAAATCAACAAGCCAAGCATTTTCAGGAATTTTGTACGATTGATCTTGAGCGTAATTCCCGTCAGTCAAACCGCTGTAATACCAATGATTGTTGCCTTCGCTATAAACAGGACCGTTCCAAATTTTCTTTTGATGCAACAAAATTTCACCATAAGCGTAAAATGTTGCCGCAAACGTTCCGGCTCCGGGATTACGTGCGTCAAAATCAACATACGCCCATGGTGTTACCGCTGTGTGAACATCGCAATACGCCGTGTTGAAGCCGAACTTTTTTTGTACGATTTCTGTGATTTTCGGTTCTGTTTGAACTGACCGTGTTGGTTTCGGGTTGTAACATCTTGCCCAGGCAGGTTGAAAATTTCCGTCGGGAAGCCGTGTTACCCAATTTTCGTTCCAAAATTCATTAACCGGAGCGTAGTCGGTATAATTATTGTACGGACCATAGATATAACCGAGACCTTGAATTTTCTGCGTGTATTCTTTATGACCGTCATCGCCGCCGCGTCCGGGGGCAGCATAGGTTCTGAACGTAAAACTCTCGCCTCCGTCACGCCACATCGTTTCGTGATCCGTAATCAACATCTTTTCAACACCATAACGTTTAATTCTGTTCCAATATTTGAAATCGTGATCGTGATTCGATGATCCGTGTGCCCGCCAGACACGCTCTGCCGTAACATGTTTCCATGGCGACGGATTGTTTGGAATATTGGGCAACACTTCTTCAAACAATGGCGAAACAGTTAAAAATAATCGTTCAAAACAATCGTTACGTTTTTCATTCGTTTTCGGTTTGTAACGGCTTCCGCTATCGAAAATCACAAGATCGCCTTCATTGTTATTTTTATAAATTTTGTTTCCGAAAAACAATTGTGAGGCATTGGACCGAGTGTGATCAACCATCGGCAGAAAAAACAACGGTTTCTTTGGATCATCGCCATCAACGAGAATTGCCGGCCGCATACCTTCGCCGCCATGACCAACAAGATACGGAACAGTAATAAGCCGAGGATTTTTCGTTCCTAAAATTTCTCCGAAAGCAATTTCGTTGACATTGCCGCCCAAACAATATACATCAATAATAAGCGATTTCTGAACAATTTGAAAACGATATTCGGCTTCCTGTTTATCGGTGTTACCGCCGCCGAATTGCCAACGAGAAGTTACAATATTGTTTTCATTGGAAACGGCAAGAAGTTTCGCCGGATGATCCGGTGTTTCTTTTATTGTTTCATTAACAAAACGGATTCCGCCGTTTCGGAGTTGAAATGTTCGCGGTTCTGTGTTTGGTGAGGCTGCCGTTTCTATCCACGTGAAATTCAAATCGGCGAATGTTCCGGTTTTCGGTACATAATTCCAGACAAGACGCCCATCGGTTCCCTGATATTCAAACTGAAACGATTTTCCGTCTTTATCCGGTATTACGGTATTCTTAAATTCTGTGCAAAAATTATCCGGCAAGATTGTTGTTTCACGATTCGGGAACGGCAGTTTGCCGGGACCTGTATTGGTTCCGGTTGTTTGTCCTTTCGGTAACGAAATTCCTCGCAACGGACGCGGTTCATAGTCCAATGGATTGAGTTCTTCTTTATAAAACGAAATATTGTCAAAATAAAGTATTCGCTTTTCCGAATTACGACCGTTACGAATTTCAAGACCGTCAAACTGCGGCGAGTTGCCGAGCCGTTTGAGTTGTTCTTTGGAAAGTTTACGGTGAATGAGAAACCATTCTTTCCATCGTACTGTATCAAGATGTATCTTAACCATTTTTTCGTTTTCGCCTTTGATTAACAAATCGAGTTGGACGCGCGGAGTTGATGTATCGGATTCCCACGCCCAGTTATTGCCGTAAACCCAAAGATTGACGCAATCAAACGGAAGTGTTACAGGAATTGGTTTCGGCGGTTTCAGAGTAATGGTCGGCGATTTTTCGGCTTTGGTCGGAACAAATTTGTACGTTAATTTACCGACGCTGTTATCCCAAAGTTGTTGTTCGCGGCTTCGTTCAAAAGTTGCTTCGGTTTCGATTGTTTCGACTGTCCATCCGTCAAGATTTTCAAACCCGAACAATACCGGATGATCATCTTGAATCCGGCCGGCATTAACCATTTCATAAGGTCGTTTGCCGATATTTTCAGAGGCGTTGAGAACTTCGGCAATAAACAATATTGCGAACAAAAAAAATGACACAGACAGCAGTATTGACCATAATACTGATACAAATGAACGCACAGAATGTTCTCCTATTAAATTTTTTGACACTAACGAAGGTAGAATTAATTCATCAACACATTAAGTAATATAAAAATAAAATTTGTTGAAACAATTACAAGTCCTTCACTGAAAATTCCACTGAAATATTATAATAAATATTAATTGAATGACGACCGGAAGTATATCAAATTACACCGATCAGTTCAAGAAGGTTGAATATTTTATGTTTTTTGTTTTTTTAGTTTAACCGCAAAGATCGCCTACCTCTTAAATCGGGACCATTACAAATTTCAAACATTCAAAAAACAACCAATTGATAACAAGATTGAGTATAACACTCCAGAGAATCCCCAACACCGTTCACACTTCAGAGGATATTGGATGGTTTACGCAGATTACGCAAATTATATTGATTTTTGTCAAGGTTAATTTGTGTAATTTACACGCCGGAATAGAAAAAAATAGAGTTTTGGGAAATATTGAAGGTTTTCCTGCGGCTTCATTGACCATCATGGTCATGGGACAGCGGTCGCATCAATGCTGGCAGCTCTTTGCCCTGATGTATGCGTTGTCCCGGTTCGCATTGCTCAAGTAGTTGATGGTCAAAGTATTGCCCGTGTACCGAAAAGCGTGCTTTCTCAAGGTATCGAATGGTGTATTGACAATCATATTCGACTTGTTAATATAAGTTACAGTATTGAAGAGATTCACTATGATGGACCACTTGCCACTGTTTGCCGCAAGGCTGCCAAACACAATTTCATTCTTGTTGCAGCTTATCGGAACAATATTACTAAGCCCGTCTATCCAGCTGCATTTGCATCCGTGATCGGCGTTTCGATCCGTAAAAACCTTGATCATGCTCAAATTTCTGTTGTCTCCGGCATCAATCATTTTTGTATCAGCAATACTTCCCAACACTCTAAAAACACCAAACGGCGATTGACCTTCTTTAACGCAGGTTTTTCCGGTGTCATCATTGCCGTAATCAATATTTATTGGAGATAAACCGAACCTGACCGTCAAGCATTAAAGCGTTAACCCAAGTTCCACTGTTTGGTGCGAAATAAAAAAATTTGAAAATTTTTTTGTTTTTTTTGCGAAAAATTCCCTACCGGATGCAAGGTTATCTACCTTTTGATTCTTATCTCTGTTATAATTTCACGGCGATTCAAATTAAAATATTACAAAAGATCAAATAATGGCAAGGTAAAGTATTATTGAGATAATTATTACGTTTTACTGTTTTTTTAGTTAATACCCTAACAAAAATTTGAGATAGGAGACGTTATGTCTGAACACACAAATAACCAATCATCAGTAACCCCCAAACAATCACAAGAGATTGAACTTTTAAATTCAATTGCGCAACGTCCTTTTTTTTCGCGTGCGTTAGGTTATGTGAAGTTGACGGGACCGGGTCTTTTACAAGGGGCGATGACGCTTGGAGCGGGTAGTGCGGCGGCGTCTGTTGTTGCTGGTGCGTCGTTTGGTTACAAATTACTTTGGGTACAACCGCTAGCGATGTTTTTGGGCGTTATGATGTTTGCAGCAGTTTCAAATATTGTGTTGACGCGAAAATCAGAACGTCCGTATTGGGGATTCATGCGTGAAATGAAATCAATTTGGTCACCGTTGGTTATTATTGTTTTTTTGTGGGCGTTGGGGACGGTGATGTCGTCGGTGATCTGGCATTTCCCGCAATACACTCTTGCTGCCGGTGCAGCCCGGAGTATTGTGAAACAATTTTTACCGGAAGCGGCATTAGACCGCGAAGTTGAAATCCAAAAAATTGATACAAAAACAAATCTTCCTGTAACAGTCAAAGTTATTCAATATACACCGTTAGGTTATACTGTTAGTGGGATTGCCGGTGCGGTCATTTTGTTTGTCAACATCATTGTTGTTTTTCATTATGGTCGCGGCGGAATAGGGATTCGCGTGTATGAATGGTTTTTGCGTTTTATGATGGGGTTGGTATTTTTGACATTTTTTCTTGTTGTTATTTTGAATTTTCACAAGATTGAATGGCTTGAAGTTTTTCGCGGTATGACGGGTTACTATGGTATTCCGTACAACAATGATCCCGCAGAGTATGCCAAAACAGTAACCATGGTTTTGGGGATGCTTGGTGCGGCTGTTGGAATCAATATGACTTTTTTGTATCCATATTCGCTTTTGAAAAAAGGCTGGGGTGAAGAACATAAAACATTAGCGAAATGGGATTTGGGAATGACATTATTTTTGCCGTTTAGTGTTATTACAACATTGATCATGACGGGCATGGCGGTTTCGGGAGTTTATGGCGGTTACGATATTGTCAATGATAAAATCAATCCGCTTACGGCAGCAGCCGCATTACGAAGCGGCGGTTTTATTTCGGAACAATTAGCCACAGTTATTTTTTGCGGCGGTTTATTTGGAATGACATTTGGTGCTATTAGTGCCCACATGACTTGTTGCGGTTTTACACTTTGTGAAATGTTCGGACTTGAACAAACAACATGGCGGTTTCGGTTATTTGCTTTGGTGCCGTCTATTGGTGTATTGGGTGTTGTGTTTAAGTTACCGTTTTGGTTTCCGGTTGCGGCGTCGGCAATTTGTTTAACAATGTTACCGGTTGCGTATTTTATATTCATCATTTTAAGTAACAAACGTTCTTATATCGGAAACGCCGTAGGAAAAGGAATAAAACGATGGATTTTCAACGTAATACTTATCGTAGCGTTAATCATGGCAATTTTCGGCGCAAGCGTCAAAGTGAAAACGAATGTCATTGATCCCATCAATAAAATTTTGAATGCGGAAAAACCAATCTCAACAACTCCGCTCAAATAGCAAAAAGAAATAACTATAGGGAACTTCTATTGGCTTGGTTTGTCCCTCGACAAGGCGTGTGAGTTGATTCCTTTTTATACGGATTTTCCATAACGAAATCTCAAGCGGATAAGTTACTTTATCAATTATCGCACGATTGGAAAATGGAATATGCAGAATTAGCCCGTCTCATTGCAATAGCAAGTATTTTGTAACAGTCTATTTTATTATATACTCATCGCACATAAAAATTCGGTTTTATAAGAACAGAATTTTTATGTTTTTTATTTAAAAATCCTGTCCATTCTGTCTATCTCGTCAAAATGTATCTGTTTATTTTGAACACGAAATACACGAAACTTCACTAACGACACAAAAATTATACGAAAATGACAACAAAATTTTTTCGTATGTTTCGTGTTAAAAAAAATTAAAACAAAAATGTCAAAAATAGACAGTTACTAGAATTAAGTGTATTACTCTCTTTTTTATCTAACCATGACATGTTCTTTTTTTTTCGGGTATTGACAGTTTGGGTTTTCGTTTTGGTGTTATTGGTTTGTGTTTCGGCACAAAACATTGGTAATATCAGCAATATCGGTGGTATTGGCAGCGACAATATTGGAAATACCTGCGGCAACGGGAGTACCGGAAATATTGCAACTTTGACCGGAACCGGCTCTGCCGAAAAACTTCCCAATCCGGCGGAATACCTTCAACAACTCGCGCAACATTTTTTTCCGGTGTTTCACCAACAACACAAATTGCGGTATAACAAACGGGTTCGTTAAAAAATTCGAGGTGGTCTTTGATTGAGATGTGTGAAACGGCTCCGGTTCCTTCGAGACAATACATTCCGGCTCCCAGTCCGCCAATAGGAAATGCAACCCGATTGAGATTGGCTCCGGTGTATTCAGGGCATGACGTATTGTTTTTTTGTGCCGTAATAAAACCGGCAAATAATAAAATTGCAACAAAAACAATGTTTTTCATAGTAAAAATTCTCCTTCTGTTTTTGTGATTTAACCGCATTCGTTTGCGGCACTATTTACTAATTTCGATCATTACTAAAAAACAATTTAGTCCGCAGATTACGCTGATTTTCGCAGATTATTTTAAAAAATTATTCTAAAAAAAGTTTATTGAAAATAATCTTCGTCTCTTTGGTTCTTTCGTTTGTTTTGTATTTTCAAAAATTATCTCTGAATATCTGCGAAAATCTGCGGACTATTTAAACGACGTGTTCGAATGGTTAATAAAATAAACCGTTACTTTTTGTTGTGTAAACTGTTGCGTTTATTCTGTCGGAACAAGCCGCAAACAATCAATACCAACCATGTAACTCGGAACCGCCGCATCGTTTTTGCCGGTAATTTCAACAGCAACCGGATAACGTCCCGCTTTCAAATCAATGACGCCAAGTTCTAATGTTCCGGTCGGAATGACTTCGGAATTGTAAAGATCGACCGGTTGACCAATTTTTTTGTTATCAAAATAGAATTGGACAATTCCGTAATCTTTTGCCTTCGTCAATTCCGCAACAAGTTTATATTTACCGTCTTTTTCCGCATCAAGCAACAACTCCAATTTGTTACCGGATTTTGCTCCAGTCCACCAAAGTTGATCGTTGTTGTCCCATTTTCCTGTTGTGAAATGTTCCATTCCTTGCAGTTGGAGATTTCCGCCGGTTGGGAGTTTTTCGATACGGAATCCCGGAAATTCCTGAAACAGCGGCGTCTGATAAGCAACCGGCATCAGAACTTCCGCAATTTGTACCGGACGCGATTGGAAATCTGTTACAGTTGCCGATTCAAAACCATACCAAAATGTTACAACCGAATAATCAATTTTCGTTTTCGCCCAATGCCAAACTTCCATGTCGAAACGAAAATCTTTCGTAAACGGAATTGTATCAAGAAGCCGAACACGGCCGTTTGTTGTGTTACCGTAATTGTTTGGTCCTTCGGCACGCGGTTGAAAATGGAACGGTGATTCAAAAAATTGCGGCGTACACCACGCATAACCGTAATAATCTTCGGTTCCTGTACCGAAATGCGACGGAAATGATTCACCGTCAACATAAATCTTTTCATCGCCTTCGCCCCACCACACCGGATTACGGTTTACAAGACTCAACACATCGCCGACAAAAACACCTTTGCCGTTGAGTTTAACGTAATTCCAATCAATCGTTCCCTTTCCGGCAATTGTTTCGATTTGACGTTGTTGACGCCAATCGGCATGGAAATACATTGACTGTTCATTCCAATCGTATTGATCGGTCAACAAAGAAATTAATGTAATTTTAACATCTTCCGTACCGTAATTGATGAGCGAAATTTCCATCGTTTTTTGATACGGCATTTGCCAAAGCGAAATAAATGTTCCGTTTTTTTCAACACGGCTGTACCAACTTTTGTACGGATTGATTCCAATACCGCCGCCAAAGAAATCTCCAAGCGGAACCCAAACAGTCTCTTTACCGTCAAACTTAATAGACAAAACGGTACTTCGTAATGCCTGAATAAGTTTTGTATTTATTGTGTCAATATTGTTGTTATTATTGATATTACCGGTATCGACTTTGAAAACAATTTGCCGTAATATCTCGCCATGGGTTTTATTATTAGCAGTTACCGGCAATGCCCGTAACAATCTCCGGCTTCGGCGGTTGTTATCTGAAACAGCAGTTTTATTGGCAATTGTCAAAGGTTTTCCGCCTTTCGGAACAATAAATGTAGATTGAGATGTTGCCGGTGAAAGATTGATAAGTTCATTACCGGACGATAACAGTGTTTGTTTTACTGTTTCGATTTTGTCTTTGAGCGATTTAAGATTTTCAAGCGAAAATGTTTCGACATTAGTTCCTTTCGCATAATTACGATAATTGATCTGATAATACAGATTTTTTTGCGTCGGCATATCGTCAACAGTAATTTTGCAATGTTTTGCGTACGGAATCGGCAGATAAAGATTTCGCCCGCGTGCGGTTTCTTCGGAAAACGGTGCGCCGACCAGAAATTCACCGCCGATTAAATCGCCGATATTGGTTTCGATTGCCGGTGTTACGTTATTGTCGAGATAAACGCGGAACTTCACTTTGTAATGCGGTGCGGTAATCCAAAACCGAACAATCGCTCCAGAACCGCTAACATCCATAAGAACCCATTCTTTGTGGTCGCCGTTTGTTTCTTCACGGAGAAACTGTGACGCATCGCCGTTGGCAAACCAATTTTCGGCAGGATTTTTTGCGGCACGATCATAAGAACTTGCCTGAACACACGTAAATGCCGGATCAGGAAACCGTGTTACGGAATCACGGTCAACCATTTCGTCCAGCAATGAGGACAACGAAACCGTTTGTGCTTGAAGCGAAACGGCAGAAAACAATACAAACAGAATCAACACTAATTTTTTTGTCATAGGATGTTTTGGAATCGCAAAACGATTCGGTTAAAAATTAAAGTTACACTAAAATCATCTACAGGATATTATGTAGTTGTCTGCTTTATCAATTACGGAGAACACGGAATTTTCAGCAGGTAAAAATGTTACCAACGCTTCTGCGATTGGTTCTCCTTTGTAAGTAACAATTCACGTTACAGGAACTGTACTAATTCCCGCAGGTGAACAACTGATACATAATATAACGAAACAAATACAAATTACAAGTGATCTTTTCATACAATATGGTAAAGATAAAAAGTAAAAGTAAAAAATTGAATTTCTCCGCCATTTACGGCGAAGCACTTTTTCCACCGTTTATTGTTCTCATCACTCCCCAAACGCCGTAAGGTAATTCTGTGTAAATGATTCCACCTTCGGCTTCTGTGGGATTGATCGTGTACCAAAACGTAACGCCGAGAAACAGCAACAGAATATCGCTCTTAAGAATTATTTAGGAGCGACACGGTTATCAAAATTAGGTTTACTCCCACCGACCAAAGTGGTGTATTACATGTTTCAAAATGTAATACTGAATTATACCCATAGAACAATACATGACGCTCCCTTTTCGGGAATCACGTAACTTTATTATTCTACGGTAGTTTTCTACCCGGAAAATCCGGTGGTCTGTAGAAAATTACTGTTCGCCTAAGCGATTTGATAACAGTTGACGTACTCGATTTTTTAACACCCGAACAAAAATTCGGGCAACTTATTTTTCAAAACGTAATTTGATCTCCAAATGTAAAATTAAAAAACAAAAATCAATATGGTTGGAATTTTACACAATCTGTTAAAACCTGTCAAGCCCGGTACCAGAAAAAAAATTGGTAAAAATTGGTACTGAGCAGAAATCACATACTAAAAAAATTTGGTAATCTTTCGTCAGAAACAATTCAAAATAAAAATTGTAATAGCCTGTTTTGTTTTTGATTGTTTCGTATTCGCAAAAAATATTCGTAAATAGTTACGGTAAAAAACCTAATAACCGTGAACATTCATCGCCAATCGGTAAAGCCCTTTTCTGGCAGTAATATACAACGTTTTCCGATCTTTGCCGCCGAAACAGACATTGGCAGGTACTTCGGGAACCTTGATACGTTGAATCTCCTGACCGTTTGGATTAAAAACGTAAATCTGATCCGCCGTAACATAAATATTTCCGCGATTATCAACCGTCATCCCGTCAACACCAATATCAGTAAACAAGGTTTTCTCCGATAAAGTCCCGTCCGGTTGAATCTTGTAACGCCAAACCTTGCCGGCAACCTGATCCGTAATATAAAGCAATTTACCGTCAGGAGTTCCGATAATACCATTGGGTTTGATCATATCCGTAACAACCTTCAACACCTTACTTTTGTCCGGCAAAATATAATAAACATGTTCACCGCCCTGAACAACCTTATAATTTTTACCATAAACAGGATCCGTAAAATAAATCCCGCCTCTAGGATCAATCCATAAATCATTGGGTTTGTTGAACCGCTTACCATCGAAAACAGAAACCAACACCGTCCGTTTACCCGACTTGTCATACGAAACAACACTGCCGGTTTCACCTTCACAAACAACAAGATCTCCGCTTTGATTAACATACATTCCATTAGCATGCGCAGATTGTTCTACAAAAACCGACAGCTTCTGATCCGCAACAGACCAGAAATAAATTTTACTGTTCGGATCATCAACGAAATAAATATCACCGTTTGAAGTTACGGCGGGACCTTCGGTAAACCCGAATCCATCTACAACTTTTTCAACTTGAGCATCCGTTGCAATAATCGAATCACTGCCCAATGACTCCAAAGAGACGAATACAGCAGCAACACAACAAAAAATAAACAAAAATCGTTTCATAAACATAATTTGGGTTAAAGGGTTAAATAGTTAATGTTACCGGTTAATATTACAATGGTTAAATTTTCAGAGTTTTGGTTTCAGTGCTTTGGTTTCAGAATTTTGATTTCAGTGTTTTGATTTCAGTGTTTGGGTTTAAGAATTTTAAGATTGCAGCAATCAGGGCGTTACGAAGAATTGGTTTCATAATGTAATCATTACAACCGGCATCTAAACATTTTTGATGTTCTTCAGACAACGTATGAGCGGTTAAGGCAATAATCGGATTGGTATAACCCATTTTACGCAGCTGACGTGTTGCCGTGTAACCGTCCATAACCGGCATTTCCATATCCATTAAAATGATATCAAACGGC
Organism: Planctomycetaceae bacterium; assembly: GCA_031279215.1. Classification (GTDB taxonomy): domain Bacteria; phylum Planctomycetota; class Planctomycetia; order Pirellulales; family Thermoguttaceae; genus WRKP01. The sequence continues at coordinate 3,068 of JAITIZ010000102.1, read as the reverse complement.
AATGTGTTATTCAAGTTTTTCGCAACAATTTCCACTGCAACCTGACCGTTTTCAGCGTCAACAACTTCCGCCCCCGCTTTTCTCATAATCAATGAAAACAAACGCAAATTGTCTATACTGTCTTCCACCAAAAGAATCCGTCGTCCCGCAAGAGATAAAGACAATGTTATCGTTCCCGAATCAGAATCGGAATTTGAATCGGAACTTGAATCGGAATTTGAGTCGGAATTTGACCAATTGGGTGTTTCAAAAATAGCACTTTTATTTCTGAAATTAACCGGAAGAGATTCCAACACCGAAAAAGTTTCAAATTGGATGTTATAATCAAATTGTTGCGGTAATACGACAGTAAATGTACTTCCCAAACCTTCACGGCTTTTAACAATCATTTCTCCGCCCAAAAGCCGAATAAATCGTTTCGAAATTACCAGCCCAAGTCCCGAACCGCCAAATCGCCGTGTTGTTTCAGTATTCGCTTGTTGAAACGGTACAAACAAGGTTGATAAAACCTCTTGCGAAATTCCAATTCCCGTATCTTTCACGGAAAAAAACAAATTACCATCTGTTTTTATATCTTTTACATTTTTTTCCGATTGATTTTCCTTTGAAAAATTTTGATTATCGGCATCAACCCAAGCAATTGAGATAGTTATTGTTCCGTGTTGTGTGAATTTGATTGCGTTCCCAATTAGATTTACCAGAATTTGTTTGAACCGTACCGGATCAGTGTTTATAAATTGGGGAAGCGGAGTCAGAGGTTTTATCGAAAACACCAAATTTTTTGCCCGCGCCTGAACCAAATAAAACATCGCCAATTCACAAAGAAACGGTTGAAACGGAACCGCAATCTTCTCAACTTTCAGCATGTCGGCTTCCAGTTTGGAAAAATCCAAAATATCATTAAGAATCGAAAGAAGAAATTCCGCATTACTTTGAATAATTTGGGCAATGTTTTTGCAATGTTCCAATGTATTAAATGTATTAAGGGAAGATTCCAATGTCGGCGGATTTGAGAGGGTATTAGTTTCATTTATTCTTTTGGTTTCTTCGATTTCATTTGTTTTATTGTTTTCATTCACTCTATTGTTTTCATTTTGATTTTGGGTTGGCGCAAGATAATCATGGAGCAGTATTTCCGTAAATCCTAGAATTGCGGTCATAGGAGTTCGGATTTCGTGCGACATGTTGGCAAGAAATCGCGTTTTTTTCAATGCGTCGGCTTCTGCAATTTCTTTTGATTTTTTAAGTTCTCTTAACTGCTTTGTCCAATGGCGTTTTTCCGAAATAATTCCTGTCAATTCCCCAATACACCGAACAAGATCATCAATAGTTGACGGATCAAACGGTTCCGGCAGAAAAGAATAAAAGACAAATCCCCCTTCAATTTTGTTATGAATTTCAACCGGAACAGCCAAAATTGAACGGCATTTTGAATTTTCAAGAAATGTTTTCCACTGACTAAATTGTTTTTGTTGATCAAGATAAGGAACAACGATTGGCTGTTTTTTGGCAATAGCCTGAGTCAATGGAAATTCGCTGTTTGATATTTCCGGCAGTTCTGTTTTCATGCAGACTTGGACAATATCAATACAATTTTGGGCGGTTCCGGCATGAAACACGGGACGTATGGTATTACCGGAACAGATTCCATACCATGCTTTGGCAAGATCAAAAAAATGTGTCGTTGATTCTAAAAATGTTTGAAAGAGTTCTTGTTCGCTTCGGCTGTAAAACGATTTTCGTATCTCAGCAATTAAAGAGAGATAACGATATTCTTTTTCAAACTGATTTTGTACCGATTCGACAATCATAGAAATTCTAAACCTAAACAGAAATTCCAAAAGAAATTATTTTTGGTTTTGTAATTATCCAGCGGAATTTTTCTTCTTGTTCAATTTGTTTGATTAGGGAATAGCATAAACAGATTGTTACTTTAATGCTGTTGCAAATTCCTCTAATGAAACACAAGTCAAAGCAAAATCTGCCAATTCATCTAATTTTGCACTATTTTGAATTGAATTGATTTTTTTCTGAAGCAGCTTCGAAGGCAACCTCAAACGACGTGATAAAATACGAATAATCATTTCAGCTTTACCTTCAACTCTACCTTCAGTTCGACCTTTGGCTCTACCTTCAGTTCTACCTTCGGCTCTACCTTCAATTCTACCTTCGGCTTTACCTTCGGCTCTACCTTCAGTTCTACCTTCGGCTTTACCTTCAGTTCTACCTTCGGCTTTACCTTCAATTCTACCTTCAGTTTTACCTTTGGCAATTAACTGATCCAATAATGATGTTGACATTATAATATCTCCTTCTTGTTCAATTTGTTTGGTAACGTTTACATATTCCTCCGGCGGAAAATGTTTGGCACTGGTTATTGCGTAATTCAACGCATCAATCCATTCTTGTTGTGATTCTTGTAAGTGTAAAGTTGGTTTCAACTTACGGTATATTTGCATGAGACGGTCTGTAACATTTTTGCTAAAAACCATCTGTAATACCGTAAAAAGAATATTGAGTTCGAGGTCTTGTGGAAAATTTTCTTGGGCGAGAGCTGATGTGTCAAACAGCAAAGCTTTCATATTTAACGTGTATGATTCTAAGCCTGCAATAGTATGAACTAGTTTGATCAATTCGGTAGGAGCGGTAAATCGTCTTTTCCCGTAATGAAAAATAATGGGAATGACCATTGGAAACAAAAACGTACGAAGACAACCTGCTTTTTTGGCGGCTTTCCATTCTCGTTCCCAAAGACGAAGCACATAACCGGCAATCTGAAAAATTGTCCAATACTGATTGTTTGTTTTCAGTTCGATCAGGATAAAAACGACTAAGGTTCCGCCGTTATTTTTGAGCGGAATCCGATAGATGATATCAAGATAGGCTTGTTTGAAATGTTTGTCAACCAAAGAATCCGAATCAATTTGCAATTGTTCAAGATCGAGCAGTTCTTGAACTTTCACATCAAGAAAATATCGTAAAAACTTTTGAGCTGTTCGGACATCTTTCAACTTCTCTTTGCAAAAAGCGTCATGTTGATACTTTTTCTTAAACTCGTCAAGAGTAAT
>JAITIZ010000075.1 GCA_031279215.1 Planctomycetaceae bacterium | reverse complement strand
ACATCTTTTTTGTTAATTTTGGCGATATAACAAAACTAGATAATCAATTGAGTGTCAAAAAAAATAAAATAAAGATACTAGGTAAATTTTGTAGCGAGAAAAAATTTTAAGTTGCTCTTTATAAACTTTTTATTGAAAATTGTAGCAATGTATCGTTTTCGTCATAAAATCAATGATGAATACATGAAGGAAAAGGAATTTTACAGCCGAGACGCCTCAAAAAATCAACGAAACACACCGCAAAAAAAAATATAAACTCAAATATTCGCGTTTTTAGAAGTTCCCTTGAGTCTGTCATTTTGGCAGAAAAGCAGTTTGGAATTTAAAAAAGAATTTTTTGCCAAAATAAATTTGAAGCCGATTGTTATGGGAGTTACGTCGAAATCCTTATTCCGTTTTCTACGCAATTTCTTCTGGAAAAATGAAAATGGCGCAAAACTTGCATTAACTCTGAAAAATTTATCGTTAATTCTCCTTTTGGCAGGAGATTTTTTTTAACGCAACAAACTTTTGAGGAAACTATGCAGAAGAAAAAAGATTCGAGCGAATGTTCGTGTAAAGGAACGAAAATTCAACCACTTGGTGATCGTGTTGTGGTTCGTCGTGAAGCGGCAGAAGAAAAAACAAAGGGAGGTCTTTATCTGCCTGATACTGCCAAAGATAAACCGGCACGCGGAACTGTTATCAGTATTGGCGACGGAAAAATTCTCGATAACGGTAAACGTTCAACGTTTCAGATCAAAGAAGGGGATAAAGTTCTTTTCCTTTCTTATGCCGGTGAAGAGTTCAAAATCGGTGATGATGAACTCCTTCTCATGCGTGAAAGTGATGTTCTCGCCATAATAGGTTAAATCGGAACATCATTAGGTTTTTAGGATAACAGAATGTTGAAGTTGAAAGCGGAATTTTTTTTTTGCAACAATTCCCATTTCGGCGGCAATATTTTACAGGAGTTCCTTACAGGAATCCCTTACAAAATTTTATTACAAATCAATTAACATTAATTAACAGAATTAACCCAAATAGATTTAGGAGAATAACATGGCTAAAATGATTGCGTTTGATCAGGAAGCACGCGAAGCCTTACGGCGCGGTGTTTCGAAATTGGCAAAAGCTGTGAAAGTAACGCTTGGTCCTAAAGGACGAAACGTTATTATTCAAAAAAGTTTTGGTTCACCGTTGGTTACAAAGGACGGTGTTACAGTTGCCAAAGAGATTGATCTGGAAGAAACTTATGAAAACATGGGAGCCAGAATGGTTCGTGAAGTTGCTTCAAAAACCAGCGATGTTGCCGGTGACGGAACCACCACAGCAACCATTATGGCGGAAGCAATTTTCAATGAAGGAATGAAAGCGGTTGTTGCCGGAGTTAATCCGCTTCAACTCAAAAACGGGATGGATAAAGCTGTTACCGATATTATTGCCAAACTCAAAAGTATGTCGGTAAGCGTCAAAAATAGTAAAACGGAAATCGCCCAAGTCGGAACAATCGCCGCAAATAACGATAAAGAAATCGGAGACCTGTTGGCGGAAGCGATGGCGAAAGTCGGGAAAGACGGAGTTATTACGGTTGACGAAGGCAAAAGTCTTAAAACGGAAGTTGAATGGGTTGAGGGAATGCAGTTTGACCGCGGTTATCTTTCACCCTATTTCGTAACAGATCCGAACAAAATGGAATGTGTTCTTGAGAACGCTTACATTTTGCTTAGTGAAAAGAAACTGTCGAACATCAAAGAAGCGATTCCGATTCTCGAAGCTGTTGTCAATACTGGCAGGCCGTTGCTGATTATTGCGGAAGACGTGGATGGTGAGGCATTGGCAACGCTTGTGATTAACCGGTTGCGCGGAACGATGAAAGTTGCTGCGATTAAAGCACCGGGTTATGGTGATCGCCGTAAGGCAATGCTCGAAGATATTGGTATTCTGACTGGCGGCGAAGTCCTGTTTGAAAGTCTCGGACGTAAACTGGAATCGTTGACATTGAATGATCTCGGAACCGCTAAACGAATTGTGATCGACAAAGATAACACAACAATTATTGAAGGCGGCGGGAAAAGCGATGAAATCAAAGGACGTATCGAACAACTCCGGCGCGAAATCGAAAACGTAACAAGTGATTATGACCGCGAGAAACTTGAAGAACGTTTGGCGAAACTTTCTGGAGGTGTTGCGAAAATTCTGGTTGGTGCTGCAACGGAAAGTGAAATGAAAGAACGCAAAGCTCGTGTTGAAGATGCTCTTCACGCAACCCGTGCGGCGGTGGAAGAAGGTATTTTGCCGGGCGGCGGTGTTGCTCTGCTCCGTGCTTCCTGTGCGGTAAAACCGGGTGAAATTCCTACTGATGAAACAGTTGGTTACAATATTATTGTTCGGGCTTGCCGTGCTCCGTTGACACAAATTGCTCAGAATGCCGGTAAAGACGGCGGTATTGTTACTGAAAAGGTTACTGAAGGTAAGGGCAATTTCGGTTACAACGCCTTGACGGATGTTTATGAAGATGTGGTCAAAGCGGGCATTATTGATCCGACCAAAGTTACACGTACTGCGTTGACCAATGCGGCGAGTGTTGCGTCGTTGATGTTGACCAGTGATGCGTTGGTTGCCGACATTCCCAAAGAAGAAAAAGCCGCTCCGCCAATGCCGGGCGGTGATATGTACTAAACCATTTCGGAAATTTAATCGGTAAAAACTAAAGTAAAAATCGAAGAATTTACTACCCCATATTTCCGATGAAAAGAAAAAAGCAGAGGTTTTTGGAAACTTCTGCTTTTTTTCTTTTTTGAAAACGGTTTTGACTCTTTGAGGAAAAATTAGTCTGACGTAAAATACGCAACGCAAAAAAACTGTAATTATTCAGTAGTATTTTTATTTTTCCCTCTTAATAGATACAAAAAACTACCAATTGATAACAAGATAGAGTATAACTATTCACTATTAACTATACTCAATCCTGTTATAAATTTGGTTGTTTTTATATTACCATTATGTTTTCGGAAGGTAGGCAACCGTATGTAAAAACCCTTCAGCGAAACGTTGCCTACCTCTTTCAGGTTCGTTGTAAGTCTTTGTATTACAAAGACTTATAAAAACATATAAAGCGGCTGTGTTCACTGCCCCGTTCACTCCTCAAAACGGCGTTGTTCACCGGGAACAAGAATTGATGTTAAAGTCTTGATTATAAACAGGTTATGAACCATCACGACACAAAAGTCTATTTAATATTTTATCTCATGTAGTGGTGTTTGCAAGAATTCTTGATAATTTTTTATCTATTCAGTAGTCAAGTACAAGCGAAAAGAGTACACTTAATGATAATTTTTTATACACTCAATCGCAACATTTTCACTTGTACATGACCAGTAAAATATGAAAACTCAACAAAATATAAAGGAACGATAAAATGATGTCGGAATCAGACAAACCGGTTGTTATTCCAACAGATCAAATCAAATGGCGGTCATTCTATCAATTAGCAACAGAAATAGTTGTTCCACAAAGATACTCTGCTCAGTTGGTTTTTGATGAAGCAATTAATATGATTTTTGATTGGATTCAGAAAAAAATACGTGCTTCTATTCCAGAGGAATTACGTCATTACGATGACAGTTTTATTGTTTCAATAACAGACGATCATCCCGTTCTTCGTTGTGCGACTATTCCGCAAGAAAATTGTTGGAGTATTCGCTTAACTCAACCAACTCCCCCATGCGAAGATGATCACGTTATTCCCGGCAGAATTTGGACAACTGATATTGCTCTCAATCATGATGGCAAGAACCATGTTTATTTAGGCGTACAAGTACGATGTGTTTTTACTCTGTTCAAAAAACCTCCATTACCTCTTTATTTTTCACAACCTCGAATCATCAATGACCTTGCTAATCGATATGGTTTACGTGATGTTCGTAGAATGGATGGGAAACCTTGGATATTGGAAAAAAAATCCGATATTAATCAATTTTATGATCTGTTGACTTCGCCGCATCGAACTCTTCCGGTAATTCTTGCAACTCAAATTAATCCGATACGATATCCCAAACGTCGTTTTAGTTTTACACTTGATGATCAAGCACTCGCCAAAGAGGGACAAGGATTGGCTCATGTTGTCTGTCTTCCGTCTGCATTAGAATCGGTCTGGATACAAAGGGTTGGTAAAGTATGGGCAGCCGCTCAAGGGGCAGTACGAATCTATTGGTCCAAACTCGATTTTCAAAATGATACTCCGTCAACACATCCGATTGTTATTCCCAATCACCCTGGTCCTTGGCTTGGTCGTCCCGGAATTGACTGGCAATTTACTGATGGTGTGAATGAAAAAGAAGTTAGACCATTTCTTCTAAGAGAAATATTAGAGCATTGTGCAACAAAAAATATGGATTGGAGTCATTACCGGTTTTACCCTGAGATTGAAGATAGACGTGTTACGTTAGCCCAAGAACAACGTAAAGCTGAAATGGCATCAAAAGATGCATTTGCCGAAGAAAATATGTCGTTACAATTCAGATTGGAAAAAATGAAAACGGATCATACACAAGAAGTGAACATGTTACAGAAAAAAATAACAACATTAACAGAACAATTAAAAGAATATCAAGAGTTGCTCCAAATCAACAAATCTTTGGTTGCATCCTATAAATTACAAATTGAACAAGAAAAGCGGGAAAACTTTATGTTACGACAACAGGGAGACAGTCTTCGTATTGCCTTGAAAGCAAAATCAGAAAACAATACTGAAACAACATTAGTCATTCCCGACAATTATGAAGATATGCCGGAATGGGTTGAGAAAAATTTAGTTGGTCGATTAATCTTACACCCGCGAGCGATTCACCATCTCAATAAGGCACTTTTTCAAGACACACAACTCGTTTACCAAGCGTTGATTTTATTGGCAAATTCATATCGTAACATGCGGATTGGAATAAAAGGGGCAAAAGAGGAATGGGAAACGGAATTGGCACGGCTTAAATTGGAATATGGTTTTTCTATTTCCAGTTCCCAAGTTGGAAAACAAGGCGATCAGTATTATGTTACCTATCCTCTTAACGAACAGAAAAAGCGGTTTCTTGAATACCATCTCCGAAAAGGAGTTATCAAGGATGACCGTTTTTGTTTGGCAATTTACTTTTTCTGGGATGAACAAGAGAAAAAAGTGGTCGCGGGATGGTTACCAAGCCATCTGGATAACCGATTGACATAACTTCAATTTCCACAAAGTTTTTATGTAATTGAAAAGTCAAGCCGGAAATTCCAGAAATTGTATTCGAAACCATTTGTGTTTCGATAATCTTAAAAAGTCAATACCGTAGAATTATATTATTTTTTTTGTACACTTTTAATCTAAGGTAAATATTTCTTTCCAATTTGTTCTCTCTTTGAAATTGGGTTGTTCTTTTTTGTTGAACAGAAAATTTTCGACAACAAGGTAATCCATTTCGGTTCGCATGAAACACCGATAAGCGTCGTCGGGTGTACAAACTATTGGTTCACCGCGCACGTTAAAACTCGTGTTGACTAATACAGGGCAATCATGCCGTTTTTGAAACGTACGAAGTAATCGTGCATATTCAGGATTAGTCGTTTCATTAACACTTTGGATTCGGGCTGAATAATCGACATGCGTTATCGCCGGTAACTTTGAACGTTGAAAATAAAGACGTTCATAAAGCGGGAGTTCATCATACTTTTCCGGTAACGAATTTAACAATTTGCTTGTAACCGGAGCAACAAGTAACATGTAGGGCGAAATGGTATCAATATCAAAATAATTTTTAATTTCCGATTCCAAAATAGACGGCGCAAAAGGTCGAAATCCTTCACGATATTTGATCTTCAAATTCAATCGTTTCTGCATGTCAGGATTACGAGGATCGCCCAGAATACTGCGATTGCCCAACGCACGAGGTCCAAACTCCATCCGACCCTGAAACCAACCAACAACATTACCATCAGCAATTAAATCCGAAACAATATCACACAATTCGTCACGATTTTCTAACGTGTGATAAATTGCCTTGTAACGTTTTGCTGTCCGTGTTACGTCGTCTGAATTAAATTTCGGTCCCAAGTATGCGCCTTGCATTTGATCATTATTCGAAACGATATTTCGTTGATTGCCGTTGACGATGTGATGTACGGCAAGAGCAGCACCAAGCGAACCGCCTGCGTCGCCTGCTGCCGGTTGAATCCAAAGTTGGTCGAATAATTTTTGTTTTAAAAGAAAACCATTCGCCGAACAATTTAACGCTGCTCCGCCAGCCATCACAAGATTACGGCAACCTGTCAACTCTATCACAGTTTTGACCAGACGCAAAACAATCTCTTCGGTAACTTCCTGAATCGCCAATGCCATATCCATGTATTCTTGCGAAATTTCTGTTTCAGGTTGTCGCGGCGGAATACCAAATAACTGTTGCCAACGCTTTTGATGATACATCCGTAAACCGGTTGCATACTCAAAATATTTTTGATTCATTAACATTGATCCGTCGGAACGAAGATCAATTAAATGTTCATAAATTAGTTCTTTCCAATGTTTCACCCGCTTGCTGTTTTTTTGACCATAAGGTGCAAGTCCCATAAGTTTGTACTCGCCGCTATTGACTCTGAAGCCGCAATACGCGGTGAAAGCTGCGTACAATAATCCGAGTGAATGCGGAAAGTGTAACTCACGCAACACAGTAATTTCGTGATTTTTACCATGAGCAAGCGATGTTGTCGCCCATTCGCCGACTCCGTCAATTGTTAGAATTGCGGCTTCGTTGAACGGCGAAGGATAAAACGCGGAGGCGGCATGTGAAAGATGATGTTCTGGAAAATAAAGCGGCGGAATTTTTGTTCCAAAACGTTTCAATGCTCTGTTTAATTCCTGCCGCATAAAAAGTTTTTCACGAATCCAGATCGGAATTGCCGACAAAAAACTGGCAAGTCCTTTCGGAATCATTGCGTGATAAGTTTCTAAAAGACGTTCAAATTTCAGATAGGGTTTGTCATAGAAAGCAATCTGATCAACTTGATCGAGATTAATTCCTGCTTCTTCCAAAACGTAACTCACCGCATGGACAGGAAAACGACAATCTTGCTTAATTCGTGTGAATCGTTCCTCTTGCGCCGCCGCAACAATATGACCATTGTCGATAAGTGCGGCTGCACTATCGTGATAATAAGCGGAAATACCAAGTATGTAGGTCATTTGACAAGCCCTTTAAATTTAAAACAAAGTGTACACAAACGGTGCTAATGCGGAACTTGATCCAAAAATAATTAACAGACCAAGCAACAATAAAACGATGATAATCGGCGTCAGCCAGAATTTTTTTCGTGTCATAAAAAATCCGTACAAGTCACGTAAAAATGACATATTTTCCTCCATATAAATTATTTTAATAAGGGTTGACTAAATCTTGACTGGTATAGAGATGATTCCGTTCAACAAAAACAGAATGTCCCCATCCAGCCTCCTCATCCTCCTTTTGACATTTAGGTAGAGATGGGGATTGTTTCCATTCTTTTAACCGCATTGGATCAGAACCGGCATAATACCGTAAAAGTCCGACCGGAATGACCAACAACACAAATACCAGAGTTAACACAATTCGAGAAACAACTGTTCCCAAAATTTCCGCTAACCCAAACCACAATACTGCGACCGGTTTGAAAACAATTGGACAAACCATGTTGACCAACAAAATAATCAATCCAGTAACAACAAAAGCATGATAAAGCGTAAACAAAAAAATGATCAGACAAAGTAACACCAATGCTTGACCGGTATCATTTGCTTTCTTCAAATCAATGGACGATATTTTCATTTTAATCAAAATCCTGTTAAATTTTTTTTCGTGAATAATTAATAACACAAAAAATTATTTATCTGAATTATTCTGTGTTCTGTTCGATTCACCGAAGAGCATTTGAAACATACTTTCCGCAACAATACGATTCCCCTCCTGACTAACATGACAAAAATCTTCGTCGAATGGATAGATCATGTCTAGGTCATATTCATCAAAAATTGTAGAGAAATCATATATATCACTTGTATTCTGTTGATTTTTTAAGTTGATAATATAATCGTAACCGCGAACTAATTGTTCCATGTTATAATCCCATTTTCCTTGATCAACAACACGTCCAGCCCATTTATTTTCAACGAATGCTGTGTTATTTCTTGTTAGTTCGCTACTACCAATACATGGTTGTAACACTCCGTAAAACTTAATATTATGTAGGTTACAAATGGCATGGATTATACTCCAATTTCTAATCATGTATTCACTTGGATTTGTGCTGGATTTTACACCAAAATAGTATTTATCAGTAGTATAATAATGATTCTGTGGATAAATTTTTTTATATGTGTAACGTACTAAATTGGGAAAGATAAAACTACGAGGTAATTTTTCTTGTTGAGATTTTTTTAGTAATGTTTTATAGAGTTGCCTAGAATATATTGGATAACCGTTCGGTCGATAAGCTAAGTCGTTAACGCCTGCGTAGGAAATAACTATATCAGGTTTGATTTCCAACACATCACGAACCAGCTTTACCAAGTCCTGCGAAGTTCGGTATCCAGACACACCACCACAAAACACTGTTCCTCCAATTTTTTTATTTGCCATTGTACGTGCTAATTCTTCTGCCCATGAACCTGTTGCTACTTGTAAAGGTTCACCATTGGGAGAAGATATTTGTAAAAAAGAATCGGTTGTAGAACCACCAAGACAAACAATAATAGGTCGTTCCAGTCGTTCCAATAATTCCGGCGTTAGTCCCATGCCTTTCATTTCTGAGTGTTCTGGAAAATTAGCAATAACAGATTGTGTAATGAAAATCTTAAAATA
>JAITIZ010000716.1 GCA_031279215.1 Planctomycetaceae bacterium | reverse complement strand
CCGAAATGGTTTGTGTAACCGTAACCGAGTTCGCTCTCATGGGAGCGGGTTCGACGTAATACACCAATGAGTCTCGTAAGAAAAACGGAATAGAAGGTAAATAGTGGAAAAAATGGGTTCGTCATTGCCCAACTAACTATTCCAATTGACTTGCGAGACTTTTTTTGTGTAGTTGATAGTTGAGAGTGGATAGTGTCGCAAACGGAATTATTGCCGTTTAGGTAGTAATCCGCTTGCGACACTATCCACTATTAACTCTCCACTATCAACTACTCTCTTGCCCATTTTACCAACAATTCTATCAAACGGCAGGAAAATTGGAAAAATCGTTAGATTTTATCCATTCTATTTAATGAGTAAATTCAAAATAACCGATATAAATGTTAGATAATTTTGTAATTCAAAGAGCCCCAATGTGCAAAACCATTAATTTATTTGTTTAATTTGTTGTCAATCATAGTTTGTAATTAATCACCCAAAAATATGCCCTTTCAAACGATTTATACATCAGGAACCGGCATGTTGGGCATGGAAAAAAAGCTCAACACCATCGCCAATAATCTTTCGAATATGGAAACAACCGCGTATAAAAAACAACGTTGTAATTTCGAAGATTTGTATTACGATAATCTTCGTTATCCGGGTTCGCAGGATATTGAAGGAGAATTTGGTGCCACCGGGATTGCTATTGGTGTTGGAACTCGTGTAACAAGTGTTCAGTCGGTTTTTTCCGAAGGTTCATTGACGGAAACCGGAAGAGATCTTGATATTGCGATTACCGGAGAAGGTTTTTTTCAGTGTGCTGATCCGTTTTCCGGCGAAACATTTTATACACGGGCAGGAAATTTCAGTGTTAATCCGAATGGGATGTTGGTTGTTGGAAGTTCACACAATGGACGTTTACTCATACCGAATGTCCAGATTCCTGACGGTGTTCAGAAAATTCAGATCGATGACAGCGGTATCGTTTGGGTAGTACAAAACGGTGAAGTACAACAACTTCAAAATATCGTTCAAATCGAACTGGCAACTTTTATGAACCCAGAAGGGTTGCTCCGTGTCGGCGAAAATCTGTACCGAGTAACACAATCTTCCGGCGAACCGGTTTTGAATAACCCCGGTATTAACGGTACGGGAATGTTGAAAGCGCAACACCTTGAAATGTCAAACGTTTCACCGGTTATTGAACTGGTCGATATGATCACCTCACAACGAGCCTACGAACTCAACAGCAAAGCAACTCAAACCGGCGATCAATTATTGCAAACAGTAATCAGTATCAAACGATAATTGATAACAGAAAATTGAAAATTAAAAGCGTGAATTATTTGTTATAAAATAAAATTGTGTTTGAAAATAATTGGAGTTTTTGGAAAAATTTACTTTTATAAAAACATTAAAACCGTAAATATAAAACACAATATAAAACACAATATACCCCCCAAAAAACCGCAAGATTATCCGATTAAAGAGGTCTTTATGTCAAAGTTATTACAACATTTATTATTGATGCGTTTTTTGCTTTCGATCCTCATTCTTGTTGCATTTATTGCGGTTGGTGATTCCTACCTTGTGTTTCACTCTTTCGGAGCCGAGATACGGCTTCGGACGGAAACGGTACGATGTTCGCAGAATCTTGTAACATTGGCGGATGTTGCGGAAATTATTCCGTCGGTCAATGAGCCGGTTCAACAGATCAACCTGTTACAACAAACCGTTTTGTTTACTGTTCCGGCACGGGGAGAACGGCGAACTGTGGAACGGATTGAATTACGTGACATTTTATCCCGTTTAGGTTTCAGTTCCGTACAACATCAATTGACCGGAGCAGCCCGAATTGTTGTGGTCAACGAATTGAACAACGATTCGGCGGTTGTTCCTGCTTCGTACACTTATGAGAAAACAATATCCGAAAAAACGCCCAATCGAACACCGTCAGTAATACCTGCCGCCAATCCGCTTCGAAAAGAATCAATAACTCCGCAACTGATTAAAACATTGGAACAACAAATTGCGGATGCAATTGTGATTTATCTGAATCACTGTACAACAATTGAAACAGGAAAAATATCAAAAGAACCTTGGAAAGTTACGGTAAAATTAACACAAGATCAAGCCCGATTGTTTGCCACAAACGGACAAATTGAAGAAATTTTCGGCGGTTCACCAGATCAATGGAATCCGTTATCCGATCGTCAACGGTTTGGTATCCGAATGCAAGGACTTGATCCGACGACACAACAAAATGTTATCGTAACAGTAGATACAGTAGTTGAATTACCGCAACAAGTCGTTGTGTTACGGCGATCATTGCCGAAAGGTTACATTATCGGCAAGTCCGATATCATGCTCCGGCGCACCGAAAATCTACGGGATGAAAACTTTTTCGTTGATCTTACGGAAGTGATCGGGCAGGAAACAACCACTGCTGTGCGGGAACGGAGTGTTCTGACTTCGGCAATGATCAAAAAACCGACATGGGTTCACAAAGGTGATGTTGTTACAGTACGGCTGCTAAACAACGGGATTTCCGTTCGTACTGAAGGTGTTGCGAAAAGTGACGGTACACAAGGTGATACCATCCCAATCGAAACAATCCGTTCCAATAACGGAAAACGTAACACACCAAACAATAGAGGAGAAACATCAACATTTCTTGCTCGTGTTTGTGAACCGAAAACAGTTGAAGTTTTTGCCAGCGGTGTTATTGTTGGCGAATGAGTACACGCAGATGACACCGATTTGTGCAAATTATTGATAGTAAATTGTCCGCAGATTTTCGTTGATTATTATAGGTAGAAAAAACTAAAAATAATCAACGATAATCAACAATAATCAGCGTCATCTGCGGACTCCTATTCTAAATACCAGAATAACAGGAGAAGAACGATGTTAAACAATATTATTCGTCAATCACGATTTTTGATTTATTGTTCGTTTTTTTATATTTTGTTTATTGTTCCAAATACTTTTGCTCAATCCGGTTCCTTGGGCGGTTCGACGGCGTTGACTCGTTACAACAGTAAACCGTTGAAAATGTCGGAAGCGTCATTGACTTGGGAAGCGGCACCGCGCCAAAAAGTGTACAAAGAGCAAGAGATTATTCATGTACACTACAAGCAAAGTTGGAATTACAATAATACAGCGAATAACCAACGGAAAAAAAGTATTAAAACCAGTGCAAAACTTTCCGGTTGGTTTAAGTGGCCCGATCTTTTTTCCATGCCGGTAAAATCAGACGCTTCTCTGCCGGAAATCGGCGGTGAACTCGATCACAAAACACAGAATCAAGGAAATTTGTTGCGAAAAGAAACATTGGATTTTCATATCTCCTGTGTTGTTACATCAATTCAGGAAAATGGTAATTTGTTTATTGAGGGAACATTTTCATCGAATATCGGTGAGGAAGGCAAGATAATGTATATCTGTGGTTTTATACGACCGGAAGATATTAAACCAGGTAACACGATTGAGAGTAATATGATTGCCGGTCTTGAGTACAAGGAGATTCCGAGCGGCAGTTCCTACGATGCAGTCCGCCGCACTTGGGGGGCAAGATTGATCGAACAATGGAAACCGCTTTAAGTAGTTTGAGAGTTGATCGTGAATAGCGGAGAGTTTGCATGCGGATTACAATCCAAACGGCAATCATTCCGCATGCGGCACGATTCACTGTCAATTATCAACTATTCACTATCAACTCAACAAGGTTTTTTGTTATGAAAAATAATAAGTTATTGGGAATGTTGCGGATATTTGTATTGACAATATTCTGTTTACAATTTACTGTTCATTTATTTTCTGCACCGCTTCGGATTGAAAATGTAACACGTCTCAAAGGACAAGAACCGACAACGATTCGCGGTTACGGAATTGTCAGCGGTCTTAACGGTACGGGTGATGACCCGAAAGCCTACGACGAAACTGCCAGACGAATTATACGAATGTTTGAACTTTCGGGAATGCCCAATGCTTCTCTCAAAGGTATTGGTACTTCAAAAAATAACGCATTAGTCGGAGTGTCCGCAACAATTCCCGCAACAGGCGGACGTGACGGAGATTTATTGGATTGTACATTGGTTTCGGTGGGCAATGCCAAAAGTATTGAAAACGGTGTTCTTTCCGCAACCATGTTGACGTCGTTGTTGCCGCAAGGTCCGGAAGCTGAAGTGTTGGGAACGGCGTGGGGAAAAGTTACGATAGAGAAAGCCAGTGCGCCCAATGTCGGTAAAATTAAACGCGGTTGCCGACTCCTTTCCGATAGTTTCATCAATCCGTATGTTGAAGACGGAAATTTAACACTGGTGATGAAACAAGAATATTCTGATCCGCGTATGGCTATTTATGTTGCCAATGCCATCAACCAATTCTGGGGCGATAACGAACCGGAAACATCCACTGTTACCGCAAACCAACGATATGGCGGAACGATTGCAAAAGCAATTGATTCCCATTTTGTTATTGTCAAACTTCCCAAACAGTATTTTGATAATCCGTTACAATTTGTTTCGGAATTGATGAATGTTGAGATTACGGTTGTGGAACCATTGATGCCGCGTGTAGTTATTAATGAGCGGGTTGGGATTATTTCTATTGACGAAGGAGTGGAGGTGAAGCCGACTGTTGTAACACATAGAAATATTGTTGCAGAAATACGTCCGCCTGTTCCGCCGGGTCAACAGGAAGAAAATCCGCAACAGTTTATTGATATTGATACTGATGTGAAATATCGGCAAATGATGGGCGAAGCGGTAACAAATCAGAAATTGAAGGCGTTACAAGCCTCACTTGATGCGGTTCGTGTAACACCGCAAGACATGATTGAGATTATTAAAATTCTCGAACAACAAGGAGCCTTACTTGGCGATGTACACTATATTGAGTAGTTAATAGTTAATAGTGAATAGTTTCGCAAGCGGAGTTTTTTAACGTTGCGACAATAATTCTGCTTGCGACACTCTTAACTCTTAACTCTTAACTCTCAACTATCAACTATCAACTATTAACTATTAACTATTAACTATTAACTATTAACTATTAACTAAAAAACATGCTTTCTTCTGTATTGAATTTTTCTGGTATTTCAACGGCTTATGAAGCGCAATCAGCGTTGGGTTCGGCGCCGAAGGCTCCGACAATTCTTCAAACAAAAATATTGACCTCGCCTGATATTTATGAACGATCAGACGGCAGCGAAATTACTCGTCAAGATATTCATCAGGATTGGTTCGAAGAAGAAACTTCTGAGTCAGAAAACGAAAAACGTTTCCGTGAAGTGTTACATCAATTTGTTGGTCAGACATTGTTTGGTCAAATGCTCAAATCAATGCGGGCAACACAAGAAAAGAATCCATATTTTCATGGCGGACGTGCCGAAGAGATTTTTCAAAGTCAACTCGATATGGTTCTGACAGACAAAATGACCCAAGCAACCTCAAAAACCTTGAGCGAACCAATGTATAAACTAATGAAAACACCAAAATGAACAAATAGTTGATAGTTAATAGTTAATAGTTAATAGTGCCGCAAGCGGATTTATAACCAATTGTAATAAAAATTCCGCATGCGACACTATTTAATTCATTTAAAACCTCATTTCCGCCTAATTTTCTTAACACAACAACCTCCGTAACCAATGGACAACAAACACGTCAACCTTATTACCTCATTCATGGAAATCTGAAATTTATCAAGTGAACTTATTTTTGCACGTATTTTGAAGAAGGGCGTGGTCAGTATGTCGTCATTAGTACCTTTGGCTGGGGTGAACGGACGACAACAAGATACACGCCCTTTTTTATGCACCGAACACAAATACAGGGTCAAGTCGGCTATCACTAACACAATGTTTCAGGCGAAACATTGCCTACCTTTGAATTATTGCTTTTTCGGTATTTCACACAAAAATTCCACGGATAGATTACAAAATAAAGCATTACGACAATGACACTGAAATCCTGCTATGGGTTATGAACTTGAAAAATTAAATTGATGAATACAAGAAGTATAAAATTCAACAAACCGATCTTGTTCGATGGCAAGCCGTGCTTTTGCCATAAGCCGTTGGTAATACGTTAAATTATGGATAGCCAGTAAAACAGGACCGAGCATTTCTTTGGCAATGAAAAGATGCCGTAAATATCCCCGACTCCGCTGGCATGCCGGACAAGGACAGTTGTCTTCCAAAGGACGATCATCACGTTGATACTGAGCGTTACGAATATGAATGGAACCGGAGTCGGTAAACGCTTGGGCATTACGTCCGTTACGAGTCGGCATAACACAGTCAAATAAATCAACTCCGCGTAAAATTCCGTTCAAAATATCCGCCGGCTTACCAACCCCCATTAAATACCGCGGTTTGTGTTTCGGCATATACGGTAACGTAAAATCAAGAGCATCATACATTTCCTGCGGAGTTTCACCAACACTCAAACCGCCAATTGCATAACCTGGAAAATCCAACTCCGCCAACGCCTCAGCACAGAACCGCCGAAGTTCAGGATCAAGTCCGCCCTGAATTATAGCAAATTGTTTTTGATACGGATGATCCGCAATATTACGGCATCGCTTTGCCCAATTGATTGTTCGGAGCATTGCGTTTTCCAGTGTTGAACGAGTGTTGGGCAGCGCAACAACATGATCAAGAACCATGGCAATATCACTGCCCAACATCTCTTGAATTTTAATAGAACGCTCCGGCGGTAATTCAATTTTACTTCCGTCAATATGTGAACGAAAAATCACTCCGTGATCATCAAGTTTCATCAATTTAGCAAGCGAAAAAATCTGAAACCCGCCGCTATCAGTCAAAATAGGCTTGTTCCAACCACAAAAATGATGCAAACCCCCAAGATCACAAACAACCCCTTCACCAGGTCGAAGCGAAAGATGATAAGTATTCGCCAAAATCATCTCCGCACCGGTTTGTTCCAGTTGATTCAACTCAACTCCCTTAACAGTTCCAAGTGTTCCAACCGGCATGAAAGCAGGCAACTGAACCACTCCATGTGCCGTTTCCAATTGTCCGCGCCGGGCATTGGAGTGAGCGTCTTGATGAAGCAATGTGTACATGAATAAAATAGTTTGCCGTACAAAATATCGTTTGCAGAAATTTCATAACAGAAAACTTCTAAAAAACCGTTTCATAAAAATCTTGCCCAAAATCTTGCCAAAAACGTTGCTAAAAACATCGCTAAAAACATTACTTAAAATGTTACTCAAAACGTTACTCAAAACATTGCTCTTGAAAAATAAGGACTATTGACAATTTTTTTGAGATGAACTACAACATTTTTAGAATTTCACAACAAGGACATTTTATTCTTCTTGCAGCAAATGTAGTTCGTCGGGATCAACAATCCAACCTCGGCATTGAGGACTTCCACAAAGACATTTTGCTCCGCGATCCGCGGGCCACGCATAATCAATTGTTAATTCTTCGCCGGGCATAATATCCCGAATCGCTTCAATCCAAAGTTCGGCATCGGTGTCGTCTTCGAATTGCATTGTGTCTTGTATGGAATCCTGTGCGTCCTTTTGGGTTATCCATTCTTCGTGAATTTCTTCTGTCCATTCCGTATCATTGGTTTCAATTTCAGCCGCCGCACCATCACCGTAAAAACATTCCTCTTCATCCGGTAATTGATTTTCCGGTTCTTCGTCAGGGTCTTCGTCATTGAGATTCATATCGGTTTCCGAAAGAGCACCGATTTCCAATGTTTCCTCCTCAATCTTATCATCATCACGAACATATTGCATGATTTGGCAATTCGGTTCACAAGAATGATTCAGATAACAAAACGGCGGACCCGGTTCCAAAACCTTACCTTTACCGGCATTGATACAATAATCACTGCTGTAATTGGGATCATTAATAATTGTTCCCTGAATCCGGCCAAGCGGTGTTCCTTCGGGAATGAAGGCAAATGCAAAAACACCTAAACCATAAGTTACCTTACCAATACGAACACCACTTGGAAAAACACGACCAAGATCCGATTCACTACGTTGCATTGTTTTTTGTTTTGTCTTATAAAACCGGCAATCCGTATTTTTTTCCTAAAAACGTGCCGGTAGGAATTGCGAGGGAATGAGGAAACACTGAAAAAATAACGTTGTTTAAGTTTACATAAAATTCGGAAATGCACAAGTTACCCGATAATGTCTGAACAATGATTTTTTATAATTTACTTTTTGATTGGTAATTGTCTATCTTTGTTATTGTTCTTGTAAGGCAATATGATATTTTTCTTATACTTGTTGGGTAGGGCTGGTTTATGTTATCTTTTCAGGACGAAAGAATCAATTATTAGCAAATTATTAGCAAAGGGTTATTAAAATATAGACTGTTACGTAATCATTTGTTCTTCCCAATCAATAAAATCCAAACAACATTTTATTGACTGGCGTGATCCGTTACATTTTTTTTAACGTTTCGATTGGATGGCGTCATTGATATTTTCTTTAATCCATTGGTCAAGTTCGTTCCAATCAACCGAAGGAAGCGAGGCTTTATCGGGGCGGAGTTTTTCAGCACCGCGAATATAAACATGGACAATCTCTTCCGCCGTTTTAACCGTGTTCCAATGAATCAGAATCCGAACACATTTTTGTAACGAACCCGGCACGTCCATTTCATGACCGCACATTAAAGCAACATTCATCCAATTAAATTGACGAGCAGCAAGTGCCGGAAATTCTGCGTTTAAATCATTGGTTGTCGTGAATAAAACACTGCAAACATCATTGGGCTCAATATTGTTGGCGCGAATCATCAAGGCAAGTAATTCCCGTGTACTTTTGAGAATCGCTCCACTAGTGTTTTCTTCAACTGTTGTTGCTCCGCGAACACCGCGTAAATAAATTTGTTCCGATTGAAGGGTCATTGATGAATGTCTATAAAAAATAATTGCAACAATATTCCCGCCGGCAATATTTAAATAAAAATAAATTGAGACGAAAACAAATTGCCATGTGTTATTGTTTCTACCGGTAAGCAATAAAGAATCACTTCTTGTTATAACGATTTTAACAGAGTAAAAAATCACTATTATCGTTATAATCAACGTTTATTGCCTAATTGTCAAAGATCAAAAAATTTCAAATCCGACATATTTTATCACCGGCAAAATTAAGATCAATAGAATTGGTATTTTTGTAATATATCAGTGGAATTTTTGTGTGAAACACCGAAAAAGCAATAACTAAAAGGTAGACCATGTTTCGCCGAAGGGTTTTCACCCGCCATGGCGTCGGCGATAGCCGACTTGACCTTGTTTACGGATAGAAATGGGAAAACCGGAGCAACCGTTGTGAACGTGGATGAAAATCCTTCGGCGAAAGGCTTTTCACCTACGGTCGCCTATCTCTTTCAATTTTAACATAAGTCTTTGTATTACAAAGACTTATGAAAACATGTAAGCGGTTGTTCACAGCCCCGTTCACTCCTCAAAACGGCGTTGTTCACCAGGAGCAAGATGTGATGTTAAAGTCTTGATTATAAATAGGTTATGAACCATTACAACGCAAAATCCAAAATCTATTTTTGGTATTTTACCTCATGTAGTGGTGGTTGCAAGAATTCTTGATAATTTTTTATCTACTCAGTCAGTAGTCAAGTACAATGGAAAAGAATACATTTAGTGATAATTTTTATTTATACACTCAATCGCAACATTTTTGCTTGTATA
>JAITIZ010000593.1 GCA_031279215.1 Planctomycetaceae bacterium | reverse complement strand
AATTTATTGTTAGAAGGAACGCGGTCGTCTCGACCGCATTTTTAGGAGTTTTTTGTAAAAAAACAGGGCAGGCGAGACGCCTGCGTTCCTCCTAATATATTAGTTTTTAGAAGTTACCAGTAATATATTGCTTCGTCCCGCAGGATGAAATTATGAATACCTAAAATATTATTCCTAAAAATATTATTCCTAAAATATTATTCTTTGGTCTGTTGAAAGTGAAATAAGAACGGGTTATACTTTGGGGCATTTGTGGTTTGGGTCATTCGGTAACAACTTAATTGTTACGATTGACTTGTTTGTCTTTTGAACATCCTTTTAAGAATTAGGAGAATTTTGAACAATGAAAAGAATCGTTCTTTCCCTGCTGATTGTGTTGTTTTTTGTTTCATCTGTTTCGGCTCAGACAAAAAAGATTGGTTTGTCAGATGAAAATCTTCTTAATCAATGGCAACTCGCCAATTCTAAGGCTGTCAATGCCTGGAAAATAGGAACTGTTGTTCTTGACCCGAATGATCCGCATAATCTGGTTCTTTCTGAACTGAAAGAAGGCGACATTCCCTGCCTCGTCAACACCGTTCCCGGTAATTGGTCGCAACTCAAATCGCGACCGGGTGTTGATATTTACACGAAAGAAAAATTTGGTGATTGTACGGTGAAGATTGAACTTTTCCTGACTAAAGGTTCCAATAGCGGTGTTTATTTACTTGGCGAATATGAAGTTCAAGTTGCTGATAGTTTTGGCAAACCGGACAACAAACTTAGTCAGGGTGATATGGGAGCAATTTACAGCGCAGCCGCCCCAAAAACAAACGCCGCCGCCGAACCAGGTACATGGCAAAAATATGAAATCGAATTTGTCGCACCAAAATTCGATGCCGATGGAAATAAAACCGCTAACGCTTTATTCAAAAAAATTACGCTCAACGGCAAAATTGTTCAGGAAAACATCGAAGTTAAGGCTCCAACCGGCGGCGGTATTACAATGAAAGAGACCGCAACCGGTCCTTTAATGCTTCAAGGTAATCATGGTCCCGTTGCCTACCGGAATATTGAGATTAGCCAACCATAATCAGCAGGTTTATTTCTAATTTCCTCTGATAGTAGTTGAGAGTTGAGAATGGATAGTTGATAGTGGATAGTGTCGCATGCGGAATGATTACCGTTTTGGTAGTAATCCGCTTGCGACACTATCAACTATCCACTATCCACTCTCAACTATTATTCTGCCTTTTCAGGGCGATTTTAATGAATACATATTTAAAGGGAATTTCTAAAAACCAAGTTAACAGCGGGATTTACCCCGCACTTTGTATCTAAAATTCAACAAGGCGGGGCAAGCCCACGCCGTTAACGCTCGGTAAATTTTGAGTTTTTAGAAGTTCCCTAAAAATAAATACTGAAAACAAATACCGAAAATGAAAACCGAAAATTCAAGTAAGAGCAGTTTAAAATTATTCCGCTGATAGATTACGGATTTTTAAATAAAAGACTCAAAAATTCTGTTTCTTATAAAACCGAATTTTAAAGTGCAATGAGTATATTACAATAAAATTAAAAACAAGGGGAATTACTAGAATCTCTATTTCTCTTGAAATAAAATTTGATATAATTACATATCTTAACCGTCTATTTTGTTTTTTACCGCAACAGATACCAAGAATAATGTACACAAAAATCATTGGGTATTTTTTGGGAGTTTTGTGTTTAGTGCGGTTGACAAAATAGAACAGGTTATGGCGGACGTGTGTATTTACGTACATATTTGTGTTGAAGTTTTAACTTCTTGTATAGCGGTCTTGTTGGGCTGCGAACCTGTCGGCAACCTAAATTTATTAACCTAAAATGGCCGCCGATATAATTAACCCCTCAAAGGAGAATATTTATGGTAATGAAAAAATTTCTCAACAATCCTGAACAAATTACAGTAGAACTTTTGGAAGGATTTGTACTTGCTTATTCTAAAACAGTTCGTCTTGTTTCTGAAAAGATTGTTGTTCGGGCAACACCAAAACCGAAAAACAAAGTTGCAATAATCACAATGGGAGGTTCCGGTCATGAACCGGCATTGAGTGGTTATGTTGGTGAAGGGATATTGGATGCTTCGGTGGTTGGTGATATTTTTGCGGCTCCGGGCGGTCCCAAAGTATTAGAGGCGTTGCGGTTGTTTAAAGATCATCCTGGAATCCTTCTTGTGATTCTCAATCACGCAGGTGATGTGATGAATGGCAATCTGGCTTACAATCTAGCGGTTAAAGAAGGGATTAATGTTAAAAAAATTCTAACAGCGGAAGATATTGCTCCGGGGATTGATGCGCCGGTGGAAGATCGGCGTGGTCTTGGGGGTTGCGTGCCGTTGTTCAAAGTTGCCGGAGCTGCCGCCGAAGAAGGAAAAAATCTTGACGAAGTTTTTACCGTTGCGGAAAAATTCAACCAGACAATGGCAACTCTCGCCGTAACCATGAAAACAGCAACCCATCCGCAATCCGGTCAATATATTTCGGAACTTCCTGATGATATGATGGAAATCGGTATGGGACAACACGGTGAAGGCGGCGGAACCGGACCCCAAAAAATTCTCACCGCCGATGCAACCGCCGAAATTATGGTGCGAAAACTAATCGCAGCAATAAAACTCAAAAAAGGTGATAAAGCAACTCTCATCATCAACGGCTCCGGCGCAACTACCCTCATGGAACAATTTCTAGTGTTCCGCAAGGCTCATCATATTTTGACGGAACAAGGTATTGAGGTGATTGGCGGGCGTTGCGAAGAGATTTTAACGGTTCAGGAAGCAGCCGGCTTTCAGATGTTCCTTGCCAAATTGGATGAGGAAACGCAACATTATTTCGAAGCACCCAGTAATACGCCTTATTGGGTAACACGTTGATTGTGAGTTTGTACTCATCACACTTGACCATTCGGTTTTCGGTTATTCGGTTTTTTTGACAGAATAAACTGATATATTACACTGATTTTAACAGGATAAACAGAATTTATGGGATTTTTAAATAAAAGACTCAAAAATTCTGTTTCTTATAAAACCGTAATCTATCAGTGGAATAATTTTTTTGGTACTATTTTCGTGGTCTTTCCTTAATCTCTTATGGGAACTTCTAAAAACCTAATGTAAAAAATTTATTGTTAGAAGGAACGCGGTCGTCTCGACCGCATATTTAGGCATTTTTTGTAAAAAAACAGGGCAGGCGAGACGCCTGCGTTCCTCCTAATAAAATTTATTGTTAGAAGGAACGCGGTCGTCTCGACCGCATTTTTAGGAGTTTTTTGTAAAAAAACAGGGC
>JAITIZ010000590.1 GCA_031279215.1 Planctomycetaceae bacterium | reverse complement strand
AATTTATTGTTAGAAGGAACGCGGTCGTCTCGACCGCATTTTTAGGAGTTTTTTGTAAAAAAACAGGGCAGGCGAGACGCCTGCGTTCCTCCTAATATTAGTTTTTAGAAGTTACCTATAAAGAAATAGTAGTTTCTAAATCCGCTAAAAACAGAATAATCAGAAAATTTTCTATATTTTATCAAGTCTTTTTAATAAGAATAATTGTTTTAACCGATAATAACATATAGGATTCAACAATCTCCCCATTTAAGGAAGAATGATATATGAAACGAGCTGTATCCACCATATTAAATAATTTAACTGTTTTTGGGCTTTGTGTTGTCATTGTTCTGGCAGAATGTTCATTCCTTTTTGGACAGATTGTTCAAATGGGGAGATTGCCGATATCAGACACAACCTCTGTTTGTCAATCAGTTTATAACTCCAATACTCCCCAAACCCCCATTCGGCAAATACAATATCTTGTCCCTACCGCTTCCGAAAATGAACCGGTTGAACCAATTCCATTGGCAACTCATCAGTCGGGTCTTGCCACAATGACCCGACGTTCCAATTTGGTTATTCCTCTTCCCCCTTCTGCCGATAAAACTTCAATTACAACGGTTCCGGCTGAAAAAATTCCGGCTGCTGCAACACCAATTCCAACAACAGTTGCAACACCAATTCCAATAACACGAACTCCTATTACATCGGCTACAGACCAGAACTCAATATTTGGTCAATATTCGTTGCCGCAATCATTGACTTCCTCTCCTTTTCTTCTGGCGTCCCATCCCCAAAAAATAACTCAAACACCACAAATCCAATTCAGTACACCGGTTTTACCGGAAACAACAACAGTAAAACCGATTCCAACTGTTGCGGCGGTTCCGGCAGTGGCGGTTCCGGCAGCGGCGGTTCCGGCGGCGACGGTTCCGGCTGTGACGGTTCCGGCGGGGGCGGATTCGACTCCGGCAGTTCCGGTTACACCGGATTTGGTTCCGTCGGTTCCATCAATTCCAACGGCTCCGGCAAACTCGGCAGCAACAGCTCCAACTCCCGTAACTTCAGCAATTACCGAATCGCTTCCCCAACCTCCCCGCACCGTTACGGCAACTCCAACACGGTTAATTGCCACCGAAGCAGTTACCAAAAACCACCGCCTTCGAAATGTTAATTCTGAAACGTTTGAGCAAAAATTTGTTGAAAAATTAGGGAAACGTTTCGTGCCGGTTCGTAATGTCGAAACGTCATCGAATCTTTCACGTTTTCGGCTTCCGGTCAAAGATGGAACGGATGTTGAACTTTCGATTGACCGTCAGAATGATATTACAACGATTATTGGTTCTGCTCCGATGGTTGAAAGTTGTCTGCAAATTGTTCGGTTACTGGACTCACAGGAGAACGCTGAGTTTATTCCGATACAACCGTCCAATCGTGCCGCCTTCCGCCAGGCAGCACAAATTATTAATCGGGAAACACAAAAATTAGCACAAAATACACCGGCACTTCCACGCAACAGTGATCAACCTTCCGCAACCTTTGTAACCCCCAATACTGTAACCCCCAATACGCCAACTCCTAATACGGTCCTACAAAACACAGAACCAATTACAGCAGGTATTGTGGGACCGGTTCAGATTGATATTATCGAAGGAATTGAAGAAATGGTGATTGTGGGACCGAAAAAAGATGTTGCAATTATTCGTGATATTCTCAATCAGATTGAAACCATGAGTCTTGAACACGAACCAATCATCGAATTGGTTCCCATGCAACACGCAGATTCTTATCGGATTTGTCAAATGGTTCAGCAACTTTATTCGCAGGTTTATTTGGCACGAAAAGGTAATATTACCATGTTGCCGCTCATTAAGCCGAACACCATTTTGATGATTGGTAAACAGGACAGTATTGATGCCGCCAAAGAACTGATTGCAAAACTGGACACGCCGGTCGCACCGGAAACGGAGTTTCAGATTTTCCGTCTTAAAAACGCTTCGTCGGATGTGTTGCAGACTCAAATCACCCAGTTTTATACCAACCGGATTGGTGTTAATCAGGGGCTGGAAACACAAGTCAATGTCGTTAGTGATAGCCGAACCAATGCCTTAATTGTTCAAGCCAATCCCCGCGATATGGTTGAAATTGCCAACATGATTTTGCAACTTGATTCAGAAGGCAGCGACGCAACAAATATTGTCAAAATATTTCCGCTCAAAAATGCAATGGCATCTGAATTGGCAACAACCTTGCAAAACGCTATTTCAGGAACAACATCGACAACTACCGGCGGAGGATTTAGCGGCGGTTTCAGCGGTGCCGCCGCCGGTTCCCAAAATACACGAACTCGAAGTCCAATGGTCTCAATGGGAACAATCGATAAAGACGGCAATTTACAACGAGCAAATGTTTTATATGATGTTCGGGTTGTTGCCGATACGCGAAGTAATATGTTAATTGTTACGGCGCCGCCAAACAGTATGCCGCTTATTGAAGCCTTGATCAAGCAACTCGATCAACTTCCGTCAGCAGAATCACAGATTAAAGTGTTCACGTTGGTCAACGGTGATGCTTACACCTTGACAACAGTTCTCACTCAATTATTTGCCCAGACTTCAACAACCGGCGGAGGATTCGGCGGAGGAACACAAGCAACTTCGTCAATGGCAACAGTTCGCCCCGGTATTGAAGAAGGTGAAAGTACTTTGGTTTCGGTACGGTTTCAAACAGATACACGAACCAACAGTATTATTGCTTGCGGCAGTGCCGGTGATATGACGGTGGTTGAAGCGTTACTGATTCGTCTCGACGAAGAGAATATGAATAACCGCAAGGTCATGATTCTCAAACCGCTCAATTCCCGTGCTTCGGAAATCGCAACTATTATCAATAATTACGCAACAAGTGAACGGCAACTCGAAATTCAGAACAGCAGTATGTATTTGCCGCAAAGTCCGCAAGAACAGTACCGAAAAGAAATCATTTGTGTTGCCGATGATGTTACCAATTCTCTGATTGTCAGTACAACACCGCGTTATTATGATCAGATTCGCAGAATGGTTCAGGAACTTGATGAACGCCCGCTCATGGTGGCGATTCAGGTTCTGATTGCCGAAGTCCGAATAACTAATAATCGTGATCGGGGAATCGAAATTGGTCTTCAGGATTCATTGCTTTTTGACCGGAGTTTACTAAGCAGCAGTACTGGTGCCTTATCTCCCGGTTTTCTTTTTGGTGATCCAAGTCAGGGATTACCGCTCGGATCCGTCAGAACGGGAACCGTCGGAACACAAGGAATTACAAGTCTTGGAACCGGACGTACCGGTGAAAGCGGTATCGGCGGTTTTACGTTTTCCGCATCAAGTGAATCGGTTAGTGTTTTGATTCGGGCTTTGGAAGAGCAAGGTAAACTCCGCGTATTAAGCCGACCATTCCTGACAACATTGCACAATATGCGGGCAACTGTTAAAGTAGGGCAGGATGTTCCGTATGTTACAGGATCAGACACGTCAAGTTATGCCGGAAATACCACCAGTCAAATTGATTATAAAGAAGTGGGAACGATTCTTGATATTACGCCGCGTATTGCGGCGGACGGGCAAATTTCCATGGCAATTTATGTTGAAAAATCCAATGTTGGTTCTATTGCCGATGGTATTCCGATCATGGTTTCCGGCGGCGTACCACTGAATGCCCCAAAATTCGATTCAACAACCGCCCAAACAACCGTCAGTGCCTTGGACGGACAAACAATTGTGTTTGCCGGACTTATTACGGAACAAAAAGAAACCATCAACCGAAGTGTACCAGGCTTAAACAAAATTCCTGTGATTAAACATTTTTTTGAATACAATTCAGTAAAGTGTGAACGAAACGAGTTGTTGATTGTTTTAACGCCGACGATTATCCGAAGTGAAACAGATATGCAGATTCTTCGGCAACAGGAAGCTTCACGAATGCACTGGTGTATCAATGATGTTGTGAAGTTGACCGGTAATTCCAAGATGAAAATTCGCGGCGATGAATGGTTTCCTGATGAAGTTCTCTTTATTCCGGCAGCACCGGTAATTCTCGACGAATCGCAATTACCCTCCGACGACAAGGTTAAACAAGTTTTACCGTTCCCGAAATTAGCACCGGGAGAAGAGAAATAGAATTTTGGTAATATTTAATATTTAATATTTCATCGGAATATTTTTAAACACGCAGCAGAACTTAAAACAGTCCGCTGAATAAATCATTTTTTAAAATCTCAACCCTTAAAATCTCAACCCTTAAATTTTAACCCTTAAATTTCAAATCTTAAATCTTAAATTTCAATTGGATTCAGACCATGACACGGAACAAAATTTTCAAATTTCAAATTTTATTTTTTTGCTTTTTGGCGTTTTCATTGATTGGTTGTTCCGGCACATCTTGGGTAAAACCGGATTTATCGATATTGAAGCCGTCGGGACCGCCGGCTAAAGCGGTAGCGGTTTGGGAACCTGCCGTCAAACATGAAACCGGATTAGAACCCAAACGCGGTTTTGGCGGACGAGTTTATTTTTACGATCAGGAATCGAAGAAATCAATCAAAATTAAGGGCAATGTTGTTGTTTATGCATTCGATGAGGAAAACCGAAAACCGGATGATAACATTCCGACACGGAGTTATCTTTTCGACAAGAACGATATTTCGAAACTTTATTCAAAATCAAAACTTGGACCGTCTTACAATTTCTGGATTCCTTGGGATTCGGAGGGACCAGATGGTAAAGCCAAAAAAGTATCATTAATTGTCCGTTACATTCCTGAAGTTGGTTCTTCGGTTGTTAGTTCTCAAGCGGCTGTTTATTTACCCGGCAAGTTTGAGCAAACGGAGTTCATGGCAAAAAATAATCAGGAAAACCCAAAAGATCAAGAAAAAACAAAAGAGGGAACAATTCAACAGGTTGCTCACTGGAACCAAAATGACCAACAGAAAACAAACACAAATTCAGAACGTTCCCAACCGGCAGAACATCCTTTAGAATCCAACACCAACCGCCCGCCAACCATGAAAATATCCACAATACGATAATAAGTTACGGTAATAAGTTATGGTAATAAGTTATGGTAACTTCTAAAAACTAATATATTAGGAGGAACGCAGGCGTCTCGCCTGCCCTGTTTTTTTACAAAAAACTCCTAAAAATGCGGTCGAGACGACCGCGTTCCTTCTAACAATAAATT
>JAITIZ010000586.1 GCA_031279215.1 Planctomycetaceae bacterium | reverse complement strand
TAATAAAAAGGTCTTTTTGTAATATATCAGTGGAATTTTTATTTTGTAATCACTCTTACGAGGTAAACCTCTGTCGTTAACGGCGGGGCTTGCCTCGCCATGATCTTTTTCCTACGCCCCGAAAAGCCAGCCCTACCCAACGGGTAGGGCTGGCTTATGTTGCCCTTTCAGGGCGAAGACCTTTTTAAACTTAAACAATGATTCCACTGATAGATTACAAAAATTTATTTATCGTTTTTATCTAAAAAATTAAAAAAAATAAAAAACGAATTTTAAAGTGTAATTGGTATAGGTTTATCTTTTAACGAAAATTCTACTGATATATTTACGAAAAATTTTTTTGTTAGCACTGGAAATATTTTTTTAAAGCTGGTACACTGTTTTGTATTCCCATGTGGTTTGTTTGACCACATACAGATATTTCTCAATCCCAAAACAAGGAGTTCGTTTATGATGAAATCAACTCGCCGTAATTTTCTAAAAGCCGCAACAGTAACCAGTGTTGGTTTTTTGGTTGCTGAAGGCAATGCACAGGAAACAAGTAATTCCCCCAATGAAAAATTGGGCGTCGCTAGCATCGGGGTCGGCGGTAAAGGAGGCGGTGATGCCGATAATGCCGCTAAATTTGGAAATGTCATCGCTATTTGCGATGTTGACAAACAAACACTCGAAAATAAAGGAAAAGCCGAAGCCTATCTTAAAGCAAAACAATATGTCGATTTCCGCGAAATGCTCGAAAAGCATGAAAAAGAAATTGATATTGTTACAATCAGTACCCCCGATCACATGCACGCCGCCGCAACCTTAATGGCCATGCGAATGGGTAAAAGTTGCTACACCCAGAAACCATTGACCCGAACCATTTACGAAGCCCGAAAACTTGCAGAAGTTGCGAAAGAAACCGGCGTTTGTACCCAAATGGGAAATCAAGGTACCGCATTAGACTCGTCCCGCATGGCAATCGCCCAACTCAAAGCCGGCGTAATCGGTAAAACATTGGAAGTGTTCGTTTGGTCCAATCGCCCAGTTTGGGTACAAGGTCCCAACCGTCAGCTGACTTTGGAACGCTTTGCAAAAGATGTACGGGGAAAAAAACCCGATAAAGCAGAAAAAGCAATCTGGGATAAATTCACCGATATTCAACGAAATTTGAGCCGACTCGATTGGAAACTCTGGATCGGTACCGCAAAATATCGCGAATTTTGGCCCGGAATTTATCACTCATTTCAATGGCGCGGTTGGTGGGATTTTGGGAGCGGCGCACTCGGTGATATGGCCTGTCATCAAGTTACGGTTCCGTTTGCCGCTTGCGGATTGAAAGACCCAACCTGGGTTCGTGCCAAATCAACAGGACATGATTTCGACAGTTACCCCGCAAGTTCTATCATCGAATTTGAATTTCCGGCAAACGAAGAACGCGGTAAAATTCCTTTCTGGTGGTATGACCGAAAAGGGAATCGTCCGCCCCAAGATGTTTTTGCTCCTTACGGAATTGAAAAACCGGCAGACAGCGGCGTCTTGATCATCGGTGAAAAAGGAGCATTCTACAGCAGTGATGATTATTGCGGAAAATATGAATTGCGAGCCAAAGGCGGCGAAATCATTCCGGCAATTCCCGATCTGAAAGTTGATTTTGCCGAAAAGAAAGGGAACTTCGACACCGATAATATGTACGAATTGTTCCGTGCCGCGGGAGCAAATGATCCGAAAATTTGTCATTCCAACTTCATTG
The DNA here is from genome assembly GCA_031279215.1 of Planctomycetaceae bacterium. Taxonomy (GTDB): domain Bacteria; phylum Planctomycetota; class Planctomycetia; order Pirellulales; family Thermoguttaceae; genus WRKP01. The sequence goes on along the minus strand of JAITIZ010000586.1, from coordinate 3,740 downwards.
ACCGTGCCGGACCGTTGACGGAAACGATTCTGCTCGGTAATCTTGCCGTTTGGGCTGCTGCGGAAGGCGGTGCTGACGGAGCCATGGGCGAATGGGGCGAAAAGATTGAATGGGATGCCAAAAATCTTGTCGTTACAAACCTGTCCAGCCTCAAAACTCCGGGTGTTGCCGATCTTATCAAACCGGTTTACAGCGAAGGATATCGCCTTGATTAATAGTGGAGAGTTGATAGTGGAGAGTGGAGAGTAGGGAGTAACAACGCTCCATATTATTCACTCTCAACTATCCATTATCCACTAATTCACTATCCACTCTCAACTAATCCACTATCCACTCTCAACTAATCCACTATTCATTACGAATTGCTGCGTCGTACTAATCGTTTGGGTTTCGCATTTTGTTTGGGAACATATTCTTCGTAAACATAAACATCAGGGGTTTCTTCGGTATCATACTGAAATTCCGGTATATTTTGTGTTTTCTGTTCGTCTTTTTTCGGTTCGTCTTTTACCAGTTCACCGTTTTTTTGTTCGCTGTTTTCCGGTACCGCCTCGTTGCGTGTCCATAATGACAGCAATATCGGTAAAATAACAATTGACGTAATCAAACAACATGTTACCCCAATAACCAAAACCCGACCAAGACTTTGAAGCCCGCGATGAGATGCAATCATCATACTGCCAAAACCAACTATTGTTGTCAATGAGGTAATCAAAATTGAAGTTGCGGTTGAACCGGTCATTCGATATCGGCGATCTTTTTTATTGCGGTAATCGTGAATCAAATGAACACCATCGTCAATACCAATTCCAAGAATTAACGGTAATACAATCATATTGGCCGGATTGAGCGGTAAGTCAAGCCGACCAAGAATCCCAAACATCATCACCAATCCAAGAAACATGGGAAGTATTGCTGCCAAAGACGCTTTCCAACTTCGGAAATCAACAAACAGAAAAAAAGCAATTGCCCCAAATGCATACAATGCCGCAGTAATAAATCCTTGCTGCATTTGAAGCGAAGATTCATACGTTTGTAATGGACTGCCGGTTGCCTTGGGATCAATATCCCGAACAGCTTTAACGAATTTTTCCATTTCGTCCATATTCCAGATATTCGCTGTTGTGTAAATCCGCATGAGATGTTTTCCGCGTTTACCGACAAAACGTTCAACCAATGATTCCGGTAAATCTTCAACTGTCGGCGGTTCTGGAATTGCCATTGAGCGCAGAATTTGTAACCGGCTCAACAAGTCTCCGGCAACCGCGCTTTGGTATTGCGACATTCGCGTTTGGTATTCCGACCGGCTCATCCGCCGAATCACATCCCGAATTTCCGAAAGCCGTTTTAGAATTACCGTGTTTTGTGTATCGGTAATTTGTAAATTCATCAGAACATTCTGCAACCGTCCTAATGCATTACCAACCGTTTCCGGTGCGGTAACAGGAATCTCCGGCGGGCGTTCCGGTAAATAGTGCAGCAATTGCGACAATGATTCAATTACCGAAATCTTTTGAGCGTCTGCTTCGGGAAACCAGGATACAATTTCTTCTACTTTTAATTCAGGATATTTTTGCGCAAAACTATTTTTTCGTTTCAACAGTTCTTCCTGAGTATCCGCAATCGAAAGAGCGAACCAAACATTTTTCCCGCCTTGTTCGACATCCATGTTGAGTAATCGTTGTTCTAGTTCGGCACTTTCGAGCCCTTCGGGTTGTAGATGGAGCAGGTTGTGGTCATAGCGTACCTTCGGGGTACCGGCTAAAAGAAATACAAATCCGGCAATAAAAAGAACCAATGTCATTCTTGGAAACCGGAACATCGGGTACAAAAGATCACGAACTTCAAACAACTTGTTTTGTGAAGATTGAAGTTTGTTCCCGTCAATCAACATTATCAAAGCCGGAAAAACCGCAAAAGTTGTTATGACACAAAAAAGAATACCGCCTCCGGCAATTGTTCCTAATTCGGAGATACCGATAAATTCGGTGAAGGATGCCATATAAAAAGCGGTGGCGGTGGTGAGTGCGCCGGTCAGAATACCGGGACCGACAATTGTTGCGGTTTGGTGAAGAGCGCTTTCTGTGTCCAGTCCTCCGCGCCGAAGATCAAGATATCGGGCTAAATAGTGAACACTAAAATCCGTTCCCAATCCAATAAGCATTGCTCCAAAAGAAATACTCAAAATATTGAGATGTCCGATGGCTAGTGTGATGTAGCCCATTGTCCAGGCAAAAGCAACAATCAGAGTAATTAACGCAAGTAACGGATGCCGGATTCCGCCAAATCCTGCCATGAAAATTGCACCTACACCAATCAATGCCAAAATGGATGCTTTGAACATTGCTTCGTTACTCAGTTCCATTTCGTCATTTTCGAGAATAGGCATACCGGTTAAACCGATACAAATTGATGGATTTTTTTCACGAACTTCGGTAACAATGGAACGCAGTTTACTGATTGATTCTTTTCCCTGAGCCAGTTTTGTTTTGTCAATATCTGCAAGTTTGAGCAGTACAAAACCAATAACACCGTTTTGTGTTGGGAAAAGAAAGTAATTCATATCGTTTTGGCTGCACGCTGCAACAATATCAGGAACAGCCGCTTGAGGTTTCTGTATTACGGGCCACGGAGAACCGTAACTCGGACTTGATCCAAACGCATTGGCAAGACTCAGAGAAAACGAATCCAGTTCCCGAACGATGTTGCCTATTTCATTGGGTGGTGTATTTTTCAACCGATAGGCGAGTGAATCGAGCATGGTGTTGATGGCGAGTTGTTCCCAATGGCCGTTGGTGATTTGTGAAGAATCGGCGGCGAATTTACGAATGAATTCTAATTCGCGGAGGGGAACGTAATGAAGCCCTTTACGTTGAATCATGGAAAGGTCAACCCCATGCAATACACCCTGAAATAAATTAGGAAAACAAGCGATTCGTTCAGAAAGTGTTTCAAGGACAGGAATTACTTCAACATTCCCCTTGCCTTCGACAACAACCAATACTTCATTGTTATCACCAAACTCATCAATATAATCGAGCCAAAGCCGGTTAAAACCGCTATTGGGATTGATAAGATCGAGCCGACTCATCTTAAAACCAAGATGTTCTGATGCCCAATAGAGCGACAAAAGTGCAATAAAAAGTGAGAAAACCAGTACAATAACCGGATTTCGGCAACAGATATAAGTTAAGGAGCCGAGTGGTTTAGAAAAAAACGACGACTCCTCATTTGGGTGTGATGGATTCCGTTCCATAGTGATAAAATATCTATTCCGTATGCAAACAATTTGATAAACCCTAAAACTTCAAAAAAATCTCAACAAGATTTTAACAAATATCTCCAAATTGAAAAAGAGTAATTTTTATGTAATTATCCCATAGTGTTTTTCTTTTTCCTGCCTGTTAATAGTGAATAGTGAATAGTGAATAGTGAATAGTGAATAGTGAATAGTGAATAGTTAATAGTTAATAGTTAATAGTGTCGCAAGCGGATTACTACCCAAACGGCAATAATTCCGCTTGCGACACTATCCACTCTCAACTCTCAACTATCAACTATTATCTCGCCATTGCAGGGCTTTGGAAAAGGGGAGGAGAGTTCCTGCTCCGGCGGTTGCGCTTCGCTTGACCGCCGGTTATGCATTTCACACCCCTAGCGGAGTTAAGAGCAAAAAACAAAAATTCCACGGATATATCGAAAAAAATACAAAAAATATAGAAAATTATTTTCAAAAAACC
>JAITIZ010000584.1 GCA_031279215.1 Planctomycetaceae bacterium | reverse complement strand
AATTTATTGTTAGAAGGAACGCGGTCGTCTCGACCGCATTTTTAGGCGTTTTTTTGTAAAAAAACAGGGCAGGCGAGACGCCTGCGTTCCTCCTAATATTAGTTTTTAGAAGTTACCTTAAGGAAATTCCACGAAAATAGAACCCAAAAAATTATTCCGCTGATATATTACGAAATTTGTAAGATTTCGATATTTTTGATTTTACGTTGATTTTACGTTGATTTTACGTTCATTGGATAAACACGTGAACCGTTACACGGATTTCGAGATTGTTTTATATTGGTTTCTGATACAAGAATATGTATAAATTATTTTTTGTTTGCTTACTGGTTTCAACATCTACTTTCTGTTTTGGTGAAGATCATTCGTTACCGATACGTCGGGCGGTTAATGTTGTTGCGCCGTTTTTGGTTCGTATTGACACGATTGGCGGTTACGAAAAAATGGGCGGGGAATTAGTCAATGAAGGAGCCGGCAGCGGTTTTCTTTTAGATCGGGAAGGTTTTGTTCTGACCAGTGCGTTTCATTTTTTGCATGAACCGACATCTATTTTGCTTCAATTTTCCGATGGTACAAAAAAAGTTGCTCGAAAAGTTGCTACGGACTTGAACCGGATGTTGACGCTTTTGAAGATTGAAGATAAGAACGATGATTTTCTAAACACTATTTTTGCAACACCGCCGGAAATCCGAACCAAAGATTCAATGTTGATTGGTGAATTATGTATTGCGGTTGGTGTTTCGCTTTCGCGCGAAGAACCCAATATTGCAGTCGGAATACTTAGCGGTAAAAATCGAATATGGGGCAAAGCCTTACAAACAGATGCAGCGGTTGGTCCCAATAATTACGGCGGTTTGCTAATTGACCGGCAAGGAAAATTGCTTGGACTTTTGGTTCCGCTTTCTATGATGTCTGATGAATTGACTGCCGGAGCGGAAATGTATGATGCCGGAGTGGGAATGGCAATTCCATTTGAAGATATTCAAAAAAAGACGGTTCTCGGTCAACTCAAAAACGGAAATGATTTAAAGCAGGGTGTTACGGGAATCCAATTTAAAGAAAACCGTATTTTTATTGGCGAAGCTGTTATCGACGCAGTTCAACCGGATTCGCCAGCCGATCAAGCCGGAATGAAAACCGGAGATCAAATCATTGCTATTGATGGAACTCCCGTCAATTCCGCAATGCAGGTTGCCATGAATCTCCGTTCCCGATATGCCGGAGAAACAGCAACATTCCGACTCTTACGGCAAGAGCAGGAAAAAGAAATATCGTTGGTGTTGTCAACGCCAATGAAAAAGAAAAAAGAACAGTAGAGTAGAGACTTTTTTGAGAATACGGTTTGACGAATTGATTTATTTTTTATTTTGGTAATAATCAATTCGTTCATTGTTTATTTTTATTGGAATCGGTAATCACTATTCCGAAAATATCAACTAATTTTTTTACGAAAACTTGAAACAATAAAACAGAGAGATGAAAAAAATTCCCAATCAAAAAAAGAACACAAACTCAAACAATAAATTAACACCCCAAAATATCCTGCAAATAATTGAAGAAAACAACCCCGAAGAGATAAATGATTTATTAAATACAGGAATTAATATCAATGTAACCAATAAATCAGGAACAGCTCCAATACATTATGCGTCAATAGAACCAAACGATATAGATATATTGAAATCTCTTATTTCATTGGGGGCGGATGTCCATGCAACAGATAAAACCGGTAAAACAGCATTACATTATGCAGCGGCTTATAATTCTAATGTGGAGGTATTAAAATATCTTATTGATCAAGGAATTGATATTGATGTAAGAGAACAGGACGATTTGACGCCATTACATCTTGCGGCAGCCTATAATTCCAATATTGCTATTGCCAAATATCTTATTGAGCGAGGAGCGAATATCAATGCCCGCGGTAAAAGCGGAGAAACGCCCTTACATTGTGCTGCTGAAATAAATTCTAAAACGGAAGTTTTGGAATATTTTATTTCGCAAGGATCGGATATTAACGCCCAAGATGACGACGGAGCTGCCGTAATCCATTATGCTGCATGGAATGAATCCGGTATTGATATTTTAAAATATCTTGTTTCACAAGGGGCAAATATTGAAACACTGGATAACGACGGGGCAACTGTGTTACATTATGCGGCCAGCGAAAATTCTGATGTTGATGTTTTGAAATATCTTATTTCAAAAAAAATAAATATCAATATTCAAGATAATGACGGAAAAACTCCATTTCATTATGCTGCCGAAACCAATCCTAATGTTAATGTTTTGAAATACCTTATTTCACAAAGGGCAATTGCCAAAATACAAGATCACAACGGTACTACGGCATTGCAATATGCTGCGGCCAATCCTAATCTTAACGTTTTGAAATATCTTGTTTCGTTAGGTTTGGATATTCATGTTCAAAATCACCAACATAGGACAATGTTGCATTTAGCTGCGGGAAGTAATTCCAATCCGAATGTTTTGGAGTACCTTATTTCTAAGGGCATACCGGTTGATGCTTTGGATCAACGCAGCGCAACAGCGTTACATTTTGCTGCTCAAACGAATGTCGATAATTTTGAGGAGATTATAAATTGTCTTCTTTATCATAACGCCCACGTCAGTGCTCTGGATATCTACGGATGCACTCCGCTTAATTATGCTATCAGAGCACATGGCCGTAACAGCGAAATAGCAAACTTGCTTAGAAGTCGCGGAAGTGTTTCCTTTTTAGCGTGGGTTGTACCTTCCTGTTTGATAGCGACGATACTTTTTGTGGTTTTGTTGATTGGGGGATTTATTTATTTTTTGTGGTGTCTGATTTGTTTTTTCTTCTGAACTATTTTTTGGGAACAATTATGAATAGGTCTGGTGCGCAACGTAAAATTTGGCATGGCAATGGAATGATTGAGAATAATCTCAAACTGACGGAACAAACATTTCGTTTGACGCTCTCTGTTCAAGGGACATTGCCGCCAATCAACGCCGGACAATTTGTAATGCTGCGTTTGCCGAATCATACTGATCCTTTATTGGGCAGACCGTTTGCTGTTTATCGTGTTTCGGGAAATGTGTTGGAAGTGATTTACCTTGCTGTCGGCAAGATGACAAAACTTCTTGCCGAAATGCGAACCGGTGAAACGCTTAATCTTTGGACGCCGCTGGGCAACGGGTTTTCACCAATCAATATTGCAACACATATTATCATGGTTGCCGGAGGAATTGGGCAAACGCCTTTTCTTATGCTTGCCGAAAAATATGTTCAAACGGATTCGCATTGCACATTACTTTACGGTACACGAAACGCTGAACGTGCAATTTGTATGAATGATTTTAGGGAGCTTGGTGTTGATATTCATCTTGCAACAGACGACGGTTCCCGTAACAATGATTTTGGCGGTTATCATGGTCTTGTAACAGATTTGATTTCCAAAGTGTATCAGCCCGCAGAACCGACTCGGATTCTTTGCTGCGGTCCGCGGCCAATGCTCCAAGCTGCGTTTCAAATTGCCCGCCAATTTAATTTGCCCTGCGAAGTTTCACTCGAAACATCAATGAGTTGCGGTTTGGGAATTTGTTTCGGATGTGTTGTCAAATGCCGTTGCGAAAAAGAGAACAAGAACGATTATGAAACAAAATTAACTTCTGATAAAATTGATAATGAAACATGGGATTACCGAAGAACTTGTATTGATGGTCCTGTTTTCGATGCGTACAGACTTTGCTGGTAATTGTATTATTATTGAGAATTTCGGAACGTAATTGATTTACTGAGTTATCGGCAATGTTGATTTCTACGTGAATTGTAATCTATCAGTGGAATAATTGTAGATCACAACCATAGTAGCCCTGAAAGGGCAACATACTTATTTGATTCACAACATATACTGCCCTTTCAGGGCGGCCTTATGGGCAATTCTAACCCGCCGCGTTGCGGCGGGCTGGCTTATGTTGCCCTTTCAGGGCGAAGACCTTTTTAAACTTAAACAATAATTCCACTGATATATTACAACAAAAAAAATTATTCCACTGAAATATTACGAAAAAAATAAGTAATCTACACAAA
>JAITIZ010000559.1 GCA_031279215.1 Planctomycetaceae bacterium | reverse complement strand
TTTCATGCCTTTACGTTAGTAGAATTGCTTGTGGTTATTGCGATTATTGGTGTGTTAATTGCTCTTCTGTTACCGGCAGTCCAAGCCGCGAGAGAAGCCGCAAGACGAATGCAATGTACCAACAAACTCAAACAACTTGGTATTGCATGGCATAACATGCACGACACTCTCGGACATTTCCCGTCTGCGTGTTGCCAGAAAGAACTTTGCGTTGACGTTTTGGCACCGTTGGGATTTGCCACTTATGAGATGATGCAAAGTACAACACCAGGTAATCGAAATCGCTGGCACTACCGAGGACGTGTCAGTTGGGGTGCAGCCATCCTTCCGTTCATCGAAGATCCAGCACGTTACGAGATTTTTAGACTTTGGTGTGTTGATCGGGCAATGGGTAGTAGTAATGACGGCGGTTGGGGAACTACAATTGCTACTCAAACAGGAGAAACATTTTCCTATAGTGGTTCGATGACAGCATGGCACGGAACGTACGAAAATCCATCCAAAGGTCCCATCGGAGCTTTTCTCTGTCCTTCTGAGCCAGTTCGTGGAGTAGTACCGGGTAATGGTGTTATGGCTGCGGCAAGTTATCGGGGGTGTATTGGTGATACGATCTATTATGACTACGAAAACATGAGACCCAATAACGGCGTTTATCCTTTCCCGATACGCGGAATTTTATCGAATGGTCTTTATGAGATTGTTGGTATTGAATCAATTACGGATGGTACAAGTAATACTATGATTCTGTCCGAATCCGGTATTACTTCCGGTTGGGGAACTGTTGTCGAATCTCTTCATGGAGGTGTTGCTCAAACAACTTCAACTGAAGCCGCTGGTCATGCCAGTTTATGCCTTGCCAAACGAGGAAGTGGAAACAGTATTCTCAGTCCGGCAGCAAGTCAGGTTGGAGGACGTTGGGTAGATGCTTATCCTTCTTACACCGGATACTATTGTATTATTCCGCCCAATTCTCCTTCTTGTTTCAATAATACAGCCGCTTCGGATTATGTCCATGTATCGGCAAATAGTTATCATCCAGGCGGTGTCAATGTTTGTTTCGGAGATGGTACGGTACGGTTTATTTCCGAAACAATTAATTCCGTTTCCAATGGAGTAACACTAAGTACGCAAATTGTCAAAGGAGTTACAGGTGAATCACCGTTTGGTGTTTGGGGTGCGTTGGGAACCCGATTTGCCGGAGAATCAAAAACTCCATAATTAATCTTTTTGTGTTTCAGTCTATTTGTTCACAAGTTCAACTTAATATAGCAGATAGACTGAAATATTTGTTTACAAATTTTTTTCATTTTCATCATTTATATCTATGAAAAAATACTTATTTCTTTTCGTTTTACTAGTTTGCGGTTGTAGTGATAAACCTGCTGATGTTCCGCAATTGTTTCCGTGCAAAGTCATTGTTACGAAAGACATGGTTCCCGTAGAGGGAGTCCATACTGTTCTTGGATTGATAAATGACAGTTCGCAATGTGCGGTCTTCGGTATTACAAATTCATCCGGTATCGCAACAATCCGTACAAGTAGACTCGGTTGGCAAGATAACGGCGCTCCTATTGGCGAATATATTGTAACGATTTCAAAAGAGCCCAAACTGGAAGGAGGACTCTCTACAGAAGAATACCAAAAACTCGATCCTATTAAACAGGAACACTATCAACTAGAACAACAACGTAAGTACGATGCTCTTCCGCGTGAAATTCCGGTGGATTTGAGCGATGTTACTAAATCACCCTACCGTTTGGTTGTTACAAAAGAAGGCGAAAATGTTCTTAATATTGATATTAAAACCAATAAGAATACCCCAAAACCATTTAATGATTTTTTGGAGTAATAAACTTGATTTTGCAGAAAAATTTAGTTAAAGTTAAGTTAATATTTTTGTAATATATCAGTGGAATTTTTATTTTGTGATCACTCTCACGGGGTAAACCCCGTCGTTAACGGCAGGGCTTGCCCCGCCATGATCTTTTTCCTACGCCCTGAAAGGGCAATATAAGCCAGCCCTACCCAACGGGTAGGGTTCAAATCACCAACAACCATTTCGCCCTGAAAGGGCAACATACTTATTCGATTCACAACATATACTGCCCTTTCAGGGCGATCTTATTGGCAATTCCAACCCGCCGCGTTGCGGCGGGCTGGCTTATGTTGCCCTTTCAGGGCGAATACCTTTTAAACTCAAACAAAAATTTCACTAATAGATTACCTCAAATTTTTGAAAGGGGATTTTGACAATGTATCCATCAAAAAATACAACAAATGATCGTCGTCGTTTTTTAGGATTATTAACTGTTTCGGGATTGGGACTTACTGCTGTTCCTGCGTTACAAGCACAGGAAAACAGTGTTATTGAGCGTCCTCTTGTTGATTCGCCGCCGGTGTTACAATGTCCGAGCGAAACCGGAATAACCGTTGTTTGGGCTGTCGGTAAACCCGCAACCGGTTGGGTTCAATTCGGAACCGATCAAGAAAAACTTGATCAAACAGCCTTCGGCGAAGAAAACGGTTTACTCCCTTATCATGACCGATTTCTACAAATTCGCTTGTCCGCGCTAAAACCCAATACCCAATATTTTTACCAAACAGCAACCGCTTCTTTTAAGTACGTTAATGCTTATAAATTCGAACGCGGTGAACCGGAATTTAGCAGCGTTTATTCGTTCACCACGTCAGGAGCAGGTAAAGAAAATGGCAGTTTTTCCGTTATCAACGATACGCACGAAAATCAAAAAACATTAAAATTATTGACGGAACGTTTAGCGTTACTTGGTTCCGATTACACTGTTTGGAACGGTGATTTAGTTAATTCTGTTGAAAATGCGGATCAGATTGTCAAAGCAATTCTTCGTCCGGCTCATTCGCCGTTTGCTGCGGAACATCCATTGCTTTTTGTTCCGGGAAATCACGATTATCGTGGTAATTGGTCGAGAAATCTGGAATTAGCGTTACCACGTTGGGAGTTGAATGATTTGCGAGATCGGGAAACTTCACGGAATTTTGCGGTTCGCACCGGTTCGTTGGCGTTGATTGGTCTTGACACCGGTGAGGATAAACCCGACCAGCATCCCGCATGGGCAGGTCTGGCAAAGTTTGAACCATATCGTGTTGCTCAACGTGATTGGTTGGAACGGGCTTTGAATAAACCGGAAATCGCATCCGCTCCATTTATTGTTGCGTTTTGTCATATTCCTATTTTCAGTTCCAATCCCAAAGCCAACGGCGGAAATGTATTAGAAGGGTTTGCGTCTTTTCAACGTCAAGCCGGTAATTTGTGGGGACCGATTCTTACAAAGCATGGTGTTCAGTTGGTTGTTTGTGCGCATCAACATCGGTTCCATTTCGATCCGGCAACACCGGAACGAACTTGGGCGCAAGTTGTCGGCGGCGGACACAACGATAAAGAACAAGTTACCGTTATTCACGGGCATACCAACTCGGGAAAACTGGAACTCATCGTCGATGAACTCCGCTCCGGTAACGAACTAGGACGTTGGACCTTTGAAAAAAGAACAACATGAGAAAAACAGTAATTATTCTGTAGGTTTTTTATTTTCTCCTCTTAACCAAGAAAGTAGTTGAGAGTTGATAGTGGAGAGTTGATAGTGCCGCATGCGGTTTACAAGTATTCCCGCTTAAAGTCCGCAGGCGGCACTATCCACTCTCCACTATCAACTATCAACTCTCAACTATCTCGTTCTTGCGGGACTAAAAAAACATAAGAAATTAAGGAAATTCCACTGAAATATTACTTTTAATTTATCATTTGATTTTGTTCTTTAATTTTGTTTGGTGTCTTTTAAAACATTTTATCGGAATTGGAATTTACCGATGAAAAATAAACGGTACGATATTCTTGTTATTGGAGCGGGTCATGCTGGGGTTGAGGCGTCATTAGCGGCGGCGCGATTGGGTGTTCGGACGGCTTTGTTGACGAGTAATCTGGATACGATTGCGCAAATGAGTTGTAATCCGGCTATCGGCGGAATTGGCAAAGGACATTTTGTACGTGAAATTGATGCGTTGGGCGGTGCTATGGCTCAAGCAATTGACGCAACAGGAATTCAATTCCGTATGCTGAACCGGCGCAAAGGCCCCGCAATGCAAGGACCTCGCGCTCAAGCAGACAAAAAAGATTACCAAACAGTAATTAAACAAATCCTCGAAAATCAGCCCAATCTCGAATTAAGACAAGAAAATGTTGTCGGTCTTACCGCTGTTCCTCTTAATTCCGAAACGCAAAGTAATGGAAATTTAACAAACAAACGTTATAGAATTTCCGGTGTATTTCTCGACGACAACAGTATTATCAATGCGGAAGCGGTGGTGTTATGTTGCGGGACATTCCTGAACGGTTTAATCCATTTTGGTGAACGGCGGATTTCCGGCGGTCGTATTTCGGAGCCGGCGATGATTGGTCTTAGTGATTCGTTACGGGATTTTGGTATTCGTGCTTGCCGTTTCAAAACCGGCACTCCGCCGCGAATCAATGCCCGAAGTATTGATTATTTGAAACTAACTATTCAACCCGGTGATACGGAACCGGTACCATTTTCGTTTCTAAATGATTCTATTCCGAATGAACAAATTCCGTGTTGGATCACCTACACCAATCCGGCACTCCATCAATTTATTCGGGAACATCTTAAACTTGCTCCGGCATACAGCGGGCAAATTCAATCAACAGGACCTCGTTATTGTCCGTCAATTGAAACGAAAATTGAACGGTTTAGCGAAAAAGAACAGCATCAATTATTTTTGGAGCCGGAAGGCAAAAAAACGAACGAAATTTATATCAATGGTTTTTCGACGAGTTTTGGTCGGGAGATTCAGGATCGGATGGTTCGCATGATTGACGGTTTGGAGCATGCGGAGATTATGCGTTACGCTTATGCGATTGAATACGATTATGTACCGCCGGATCAACTTCGGATGACGTTGGAAACCAAAATGGTTGAAGGACTTTATCTTGCCGGTCAATTGAACGGCACAACCGGTTATGAAGAAGCAGCGGCACTGGGTCTGATGGCGGGAGCCAACGCCGCCCTGAAAATTGCGGGGCGTGAACCATTTTTGTTGCAACGGGACGAAGCCTATATTGGCGTGATGATCGACGATTTGGTAACGCGCGGGGTTGATGAGCCGTACCGTATGTTCACGAGCCGTGCCGAATACCGGCTCCTTTTACGTCATGATAACGCTGACCGCCGGTTGACTCCGATAGGCGAAAAAATCGGACTTGTTGATGAAAAACGATCAAATAAATTACAACAAAAATTAAAGGAAATTGAAACAATTAATCAGATTCTTTCAACAACTTATGATACCAACGGCTCTCTGCTGAAATTTTTAACCCGTCCCGAAACAACTTGGGAAGAAATCATTGAACGGATTCCTCAATTGACCTCATTCTCAAAACAAGCAGCGGAACAAGTTTGTATTGATACTAAATATGGAGGTTATATTAAACGTCAAAAAAATGATATTGAACGAATCCAAAAACTTGCGAAACAACGTCTTCCTGATAATATTGATTATTCAACAATGAAACATTTACGGAGTGAAGCACGAGAAAAACTTGAAAAAATCCGTCCGATTGATCTTGCCCAAGCCAGTCGAATCAGTGGTATTACGCCGTCAGACATTGCCGTTTTGACCGTCTATCTGAAATAAAACTCTCAAAATAATACTCTATCCTGTTAAATTGGTTGTTTTTTTGAATGTTTGAAATTTGCAGTCGTCCAGATTTAAGAGGTAGGCAACGTTTTGCCTAAACGTTGCAACGGTTGGTTTTGTTATTGTGTTGTACGTTGTTGGTTTTTTATTTCCAACCGTCAACAGGGGCAAGTCGGCTATTGCCGACGCAATGGCGGGTGAAAACCCTTCGGCGAAACATTGCCTACCTTTGAATTATTGCTTTTTCGGCGGTTCACTCAAAAATTCCACTCAAAAATTCCACAAATAGATTACAACGAACTTAACAACCCGTCTGGGAACACTAAAAAATATTTTAATTATTTTTTGCCTTTAAAACGATTTTTTACATAACTCCTTTATTTTTAAGGAAATACAATTTTATAATTCGTGTTGACATATTTGGAAAGATAGTTATAATTAGCGTCGTTGGCAATTTCGGAAGAATCGGAAAGACCGGAAGGTTTGGTTATTTCTACCGAATACGTTATACATTTCAAATTGGAAACTTATAGCAAATTTGAGTATTGAGTTAGTTTCCATGAAACACGAAGCCAAGAGTGTTTTGATCGTTTTGGTAAAGTAAGTAAATTTTTTGAAAAGGAATGTTTAAATTTTATGTCAATTAAAACAGTTTTCACAACCGGCGAAGCCGCCAAGATTTGTAAAGTCAGTCAACAAACAATTATTCGGTGTTTCGATTCCGGTCAACTTAAAGGTTTTCGGGTTCCCGGAAGCCGATTTCGCCGAATCCCGCGTGATCAACTTTTTGCATTTATGCGCGACAATGGTATTCCAACAGATGCCTTAGAGAGCGGTAAACGAAAAATATTGGTCGTTGATGATGATCGGGAACTTGTCGAACTGATTTGTGATGTACTGGAGCGGGACGGACGTTTTGAAACCAAATCAGTCAACAATGGTTTCGATGCCGGAATGATGGTTAAAGAATATCGTCCCGACTTAATTGTTTTAGATGTTATGCTTCCCGATATTAACGGTAAAGAAGTATGTGTTCGTGTGCGAAGTGATGATTCTTTGGAAGAAGTGAAAATTATCTGTATCAGCGGAATGGTTGAGGATGAAAAAATTTTCGAACTCAAAATGTCTGGAGCAAACGACTTCCTACAAAAACCTTTCGAAACAGAAAGACTTATTGAAAGAATCTGTCATCTGCTCGAAGTTGAATCCTTTATTTAAAATGAGGAATGAGTAAAGAGTAACAGTAAAAAATTCTTGACGGAAATCATTGAAGATATTGCCCTAAAGATTTTTTTCATAAGTTTTAATTTGTTACTCTTACCTTTCTTTTGTTGTCTGAAAACAAAAATTGGCGAGGCAAAATCCAAACATACGATGCGGTGTTCAGAAAGTAAACCGGTAATTCTTACGGCAGGGAGTATGTGGCAATCACCTGTGTGGTTGGAAGTTAGTACGAATGTTTTTTCGGACGAAGAACGAAAAACCGGCGTCAACACAATTAAAGAAACGGTTCGGCGATTATTTCGGCAACGGAAAAATGCAGATATTGTTTGTACAAGCGGAGGAGGAGTTAATTTCTGGTACGCTTTTTATAATCGTTTCTTTTCTTTACCCAAAAACCGAATACCGCAAATCGCCAGCGAAAATTTTCTGCCGGAACACAATCCCCAAAGTATGCTATGGCAACTCAAACGGTTATTGCGGCGTATTGTTTTTTCAACAACGGACGCATTCATCGTTTATACGGAACCGGAACGGCAACTTTGGGCGGAATATCTGAATCTTCCAATTGAACGGTTTCATACTCTTCTTTTTCACACTAATATTCAGAAACCGCATTGGACACCTGTTGGGGATTACGGATTTGCTGCCGGACGCTCTGAACGTGATTACCGCACGTTTTTTGAAGCTGTACGGAACTTGGATGCACGGTTTGTTGTGGCTGCTGATCCGAAAAGTGTTAATGGTTTGGCGGTTCCTGATAATGTTGAATTACACTGTAATATATCGTATCAACAATATCTCCATCTTCTCGAAAAAGCCGCTTTTACGATTGTTCCTCTGCAAGTTCGCCAACGCTCGACAGGACAAGTTGTTGTTTTAGAAGGATATGGTTTGGGAAAACCAACAATTGTAACTCGTTGTCTTGGGATTGACGGTTATCTTCGTGAAAACGAAACCGGCTTTTTTTGCGAACCCTACGATTCGGCAAGTCTCAAGGAAAAAATCGAAATTTACCTTCATTCCCCTTCATTGATGGAACAACATGGCCGTGCAGCGTTGGATTGGACTTTAAAAGAATTTACATTCGACGCTTTTGTTGAAAAAGAACTGAATATTATCAATCATGTTTGGGAATATTCTTTAAGACAGCAACACAAAAAATAAATTGAGAAAGTAATATATCAGTGGAATTACTACCCAAACGGTCATCATTCCGCTTGCGACACTCTCCACTCTCCACTATCAACTATCAACTATTAGCAGGGCTTTTTTGTAATAGGGAGTTCCTGCTCCGGCGTTTGCGCTTCGCTTGACTGCCGGTTATGCATTTCACACCCCTAACGGGGTTAAGAGCAAAAAACAAAAATTCCACTGATATACTTTGTACTGTTACAGATCGCTGTTGAATAATTACCTTATTTTTTAAGGGCAATGTTTTTATAAAGCAGATTTTTAAAAGTTCTTTTTAGTTTTTTAAAAAATTTGGATTGAGGGTATATTTTTTTATTGGAGATGGTAAAATGACAATCTCTTTTGGATAAATTGGAAGTTTTGCTGCGATTCTAAAATCATAATTGCCTTAATTTCCGGTTTAGAAAATATTTTTGAAACTCTTTTTAATTATTACAATGTTATGACAAATTTATTATCACGGCGTAGTTTTTTGGGTATGACAGCTGCGGCGGTTACATCATCAGGATTGCTTTCTGAGAGCCGGTTTTCTTTGGCGCAGTCCGTAACCGCAACTCCCTTTCCTTCACAAATTTACAAGGCACGGATCATTAAAACTCCAACCGATGCGATTTGTGAAAAATGGAAAGCTGCCGGTTTTGCCGGAATGGAAGTTTCCAACTGGAACGTTTCGCCTGCCGAAGCCCGGAAAATTCGGCAACTCGTTGAAAAATACGATTTACGAATCCATTCTGTTATGCGCGGTTGGGCAAACTTCAATACTCCAGAAAAATATGAAGCAGATATTGAATCCGTGAAAACGGCACTTCGGGCGGCTTCTGCTTATGGAGCGGATGCGATTTTGTTGGTTCCGTGTCTTATTGGCGGAATGAAAATGCCGGAAGCATGGGATTTTGATATTGATTTCGATCCGGAAACATTGAAAGTCAAAACCGTTGCCGAAGGCGATAACACTCCTTACGCTGATTATATTGCAGCGCAAAATATTGCAACAGAATCCTCAATTCGTGCGGTGGAATCACTTATTCCGGTTGCGGCTCAGGAAGGTGTTCGTATTGCGATTGAAAATGTTTGGAACAACCTTTGGTGTACACCGAAATTTTTCGCTGCATTTTGTAAATATTTTAATCATCCTTGGGTTGGTTGTTATTTTGATCTCGGTAATCACGTCAAGTATGCCCGATGTGAAGAATGGCTCAAAGAACTCGGTAATTCCATTGTCAAACTGCATATCAAAGGGTTCAAGGTCAAAGAAGTAAAAGGTAAACTCGGCGGCGGCCCCGGTGATTGGATAGAAATTGACAAAGCATCAATTGATTGGAAATTGGTACGGAAAACATTGTCTGATATTCGCTACAATGGTTGGATGAGTATTGAGGAGAACGGTTACAGCGATGCCGAATACAGTAAAATTCTCGACAAAATTATTGCCGGTGAATAAATAAGTTTTTCGTAACTGTCTGTGCTGCAAACGTTCATGTAATGTAAAACAATCAGTAATGTTAATACTTGGTTTAATCGGCGGAATTGGCAGCGGGAAAAGTACTATTGCGGAGATGTTCTGTCAATTGGGAGCCAAACGAATTGATGCTGACCGGATTGGTCATGAAGTATTGCGATACCGTGATGTTCAAACCGCCGCCCGAAACCATTGGGGAGACCGTATTTTTGACGCAAACGGTCAACTGAATCGAAAAGAGTTGGCTCAAATTGTGTTTGATCCGTCGGAAACCGGTAATACGGAACGGAGTTTTTTGAATTTTTTAGTTCACCCTCATATCACTCGGAAAATCGACGATCAAATCCGCCGGTTTTCCGAATCCCAATGTCGTTATCTTATTTTGGATGCACCGCTTTTACTTGAACATCATTGGGAACAGCGAGTTAATTATCTTGTTTTTGTGGATACACCTCGTTCAATCCGGCTTGTTCGGATTCAAGAGCGGGGTTGGACGCAAACAGAATTGGACGCCCGCGAACAAGCACAGCTTAGTATCGAAGAAAAACGCCGTACAGCAGACTGGATTGTTAATAATTCAGGAAATCTGAACGAGACGCTTGACCAGGTTAAAAAAATTTGGCAAAATTTAGAAAGTCAAAATTACCAATAAACCTTTAACCCCTTTATCAAAATTCTGGAGTTTTGATGTCTTATCGTCCGAACTTTTAGAAATAAACTTTGTTGTCCTACACTTTCATCGGTTTTATTATTTGAACCGTAATAATTAGAATTGGGAAATTGGATTTTGGGGTTGTAATTACAAACCGCCTAATTACGTACCGTCAATTCCAAATTGATATATTACTAACGCTTTTAAATCTTTTTTTATGATTCTTAACCGGATATGGCAAATCAGAGATTGTTGAGGCAAAAAACAAAAATTCTTTTTTCCCTATTCTCACGTTTATAATCTTCCGCTGATTCGCTTTAGGGCGAATTCGTCACACTTATCCTATTGATAATTATAGGAAATTGTACAAATGATAAATGATCGCACAAAAACAAAGAACTCATTCGGATATGGAATTTTTCCTGAAACAGACGGATCTTCGGAGGTTGCAGCGGCACCTGAGGAAGATTCTTCCGGTCACGTACAGGAATTGACCGATAATCCGGCTATTTCTCAACCAAAGAAACAAGAACCGCCTAACAGTTCTATTCCTTTTTCTTTAGGACCTGTTGGCAAAAAAGGAGAACCGCTTTGTCTTGCGGAGATTCTTTCTAAGGAACGGCATCAAGGATTGGTCGAACCCAATTACGATGAAACTTATGAAAAATTAAAACAACACGGTGATACAACTTACCTGAGTGATTTGCAAAAAATGTCTGTTCAGGAGTTGATTGTTGAAGCCCGACGTTTGGACATTGAGAATACGTCCGAAAATTCGACACGTCAGGAACTGATTTTTCAAATTATTCGTCGGCGGGTTAAAGAAAACGGGTTGATGTTTGGAGAGGGAACCTTGGAAATTCTCCCTGACCAATTTGGATTTTTACGAAGTCCCGATTATCATTATCTATCTTGCCCGGATGACATTTATATTTCACCAAGCCAGATAAGACGTTTTGGTCTTCGTAAAGGTTGTACTGTTTCGGGGCAAATTCGACCGCCCAAAGAAAATGAACGTTATTTTGCATTGCTTCGTGTGGAAGCCATCAACCACGAAGAACCCAATCTCCTTCACAGTCGTCCCCATTTTGATCATTTAACGCCGGTTCATCCCAATGCCCGAATCATATTGTCTCACAATCACGATATTGATACAAAAATTATTGATCATTTGATTCCTATTGGTTTTGGACAGCGCGGTTTGTTGATTAGCCCGCCGCGAAGCGGAAAAACCGTTCTCATGCGGAAAATGGCAACAGCGGTTCAAAAAAATAATCCGGACATTTATGTTTTTGTGTTATTAATTGATGAACGACCGGAAGAAGCCACCGAAATGATTCGGCAATTAAAAGGTCCGCGATGTGAAGTGATTTGTTCTTTTTTCGATGAAGTTCCTGCTCGACATATTCACGTTTCGGAAATCGTTTTTGAAAAAGCCAAACGTATGGTTGAATACGGCAAAAATGTTTTTATTTTCCTTGATTCGATTACGCGTCTTTCGTTGGCGTGGAATACGGATCATCCGCTTGATTTAGCCTCTTTGAATTTACAAGCTCCTAAAAAATTATTTGGTTCTGCCCGTAAAATCGAAGGCGGCGGTTCTTTAACGATTCTTGCTTCGGTGTTGGTGGAAACGGAAAACCCGGTTGATATTGCGGTTTATCACCAATTTCGCGGAACCGGTAATTTGGAAATTCATCTCAGCCGTCTCATGGCAGAAAAACGTATTTGGCCCGCTATTGATATTCATAAAAGCGGTACACAACACGAAGAATATCTCTTTTCCGATAATGAATTACAACAGAATGCAGAATTAAGACGAAAAATCGCCGAAATGGACAGTA
The DNA here is from genome assembly GCA_031279215.1 of Planctomycetaceae bacterium. Lineage (GTDB taxonomy): Bacteria > Planctomycetota > Planctomycetia > Pirellulales > Thermoguttaceae > WRKP01. The sequence goes on along the minus strand of JAITIZ010000559.1, from coordinate 9,073 downwards.
TTACTGCAATGGAATTTTTACGGAATAATCTGAACAATTAAGAACTTGAAAAAAGGTAATATATCAGTGAAATTTTTGTTTTTTGCTCTTAACCCCGCTAGGGGTGTGAAATGCATAACCGGCGGTGAAGCGAAGCGCAACCTCCAGAGTAGGAACTCCTCCATTTTCCCCAAGCCCTGCAAGGGATAGTTAATAGTTAATAGTTAATAGTGAATAGTTCGCAAGCGGAATTATTGCCGTTTAGGTAATAACTCCGCATGCGACACTATTAACTATTAACTATTAACTATTAACTATTAACTATTAACTATTAACTATTATCTCGCCCTTGCAGGGCTTTGGGAAAATGGAGGAGTTCCTACTCCGGCGGTTGCGCGGTTGCGCTTCGCTTCACCGCCGGTTATGCATTTCACACCCCTAGCGGGGTTAAGAGCGAAAAACAAAAATTCCACTGATATATTACAAAACAAACAATTTATAACAGGATAGAGTATATTAGTCTTTTTTTGTTTGTTTCGTATTTCAAAAAATTAAATCTAAAACGGATTTTTTTTGTAATAAAAATATCCATCTTCGGCTCCAATCAATATGTCGGGAATTTTGTTGTTGTCGAAATCAACAACTGTTGGACTGGTACTGTGACCACTGATACTGCGGCGATCAATCGGTTTTCCATTACCGAATATCCATGTTCCGTTTTCGTACTTTATTTGCCGGAACATGTCCGCGTTGATCGAATTAACAAGAAAATCAACCGCTCCATCACCATCATAATCAGTAAAACAAATTTTCCGGCGTCCGCTTCCACCTGATTTTTTAGCGTTTAATTGAATCGGTTGACCGTTTTCGTTAACAAAAATACGTTTCGGCGGAAGAAGAACAAGTTTGTTATCAACCTTTTTTCGTTCAAAAAAAGCGAGAAATCCTTCGTGGTCAAGCATTAACAAATCCATAAAACCGTCACTGTTCCAGTCAAACATAACCGGAGTTGTTCGCCATTGCGTCAACAAATTTTTGCCTTCGGGACGCAGCCAACCATAAGCCAGTCTTGGTTGTTCGCCTTCCCATTCAACTTCAACCGGTTGCGCCGCGGCAAGTTTTGGAGCAGTTTTCGTACCAATATTTTGGAACCAAATCACTTTGCCCCAAATCGAGTTCGCCATAATATCCGGCAAACCATCATCATTCCAATCGGCAACCGTTAATGTTGTATAACCCCATTTCGATTCAATAGGACCTTGAATCGAACCATTCACTCCTGCCATAATACGAAAAACGTTACCGTTAATTTCGAGTTTCTTCGGAATATTCCATTTCGGCGGATCAACTCCGCAACCGCTTAAATTTTCAATAAATTCGATGTAACCGGAAGCGTTGCCGCAAATCAAATCATCATCACCATCGTTGTCCCAGTCAAAACCGCAAGGTGTTACAAGAGCACCGCATTTTAATTCGCCGGCTTCCTGTTTGAAATAGTTTGGTTCCAGAAAAACAGGTTGATTATCCCTGAATTTACCGGTGTTTTCGATAAAAGCAACTCGTCCGTCTTCGTCACCGCAAATCAAATCGAAATCGCCATCACCGTCCCAATCAAACGCAACCGGTGTAATCATTCCCATATCCATCACAAGCGGTAAACCATTTTGTAACGTCAATTTAACACCTTGCGTGTATTTAGGTTCAATTCTTGTTCCGATATTTTCAAAGTAAGTAAAACTGTCCCGAAATTCGCCGCACAAAATATCAAGATCGCCGTCACCATCCCAATCAAGCATGTTCGGACAGGGCCAACCGTAAGTTTCAAGATTTTTTCCTTCCGTATCTTTCAACAAAAATGGTGTTGCGTAAACCGGTTGTTCATTGGTTCCGGTATTTTTAGCAACGTAAATATAACCGTGTGTCTGATCATTTTTCCAATTGCCGTGTTCATCATAAGCGTTGTCCCAACCGTAATCTGTCCAATCGTCGATACCAACCATGATGTCTGTTTTACCATCACCGTCGTAATCAACATATTTCCACATATTACCGCGAATTTTTTTCGGATGAACATTCGCCGGAAGCGGAAGTTTCACAGGTTTTTCCGTACCGGTTTTTGCAAAATCGGGATATTCATGAGCCGGCGTGAGAACATGCGGTTTCCCATTAACGTAACTGACTTGAACATTGATCTTCCCATCGCTAATCCGTCGCGCTTTTTTGAACACCGGCATTTTGCCGGATGTACCGGGATGTTCAAAAACATAAGTTCCGTTGTAGGGATTACATTCACTGGCAACCACTAAATCGGTAAAACCGTCGCCGTTAACATCCATTGGAACAGGCCACGCCCAAAGTCCAACACCAAGATCAACAACTAATCCGGGATTATTGTACTTGAGTCGTTCCAACTGCGGTTCGGATTCCTGAACCGCAAACAATAACGTACCAAAAACAAACAACACTACACACACAAACATCGTTCTCATGGAATTGCCTTGCCTTTCTGAAAATAAAATTAAGTTACGAACATAAAATGTTACGGAATTGAGACTCTATACTTTACTCTGTTATTATTTTGTTTTTGTAACCGTTCTCGGTAAAACTTATAAGGTAAATAACCTTTTGCCGAAATATTACAATAAACAACATTGACGGCGGCAATTGATATTTTGATATTTTATTCCATGTTGGAGTAACGTTTCAGCGAAATGCTGACCAACTCATTACATAATTTGTAACACAAACAAACATCAATCAAATGACTGCAATGAAGTATAAATAAGTATAATTACGTCCGATCAATTTTCATAACATAGACAATTTACATGAAAATTGTTATTTTTTCAAGTGTAATTATGCGACAAACGAATGTTATTTTACGACAATTTATTCCTTAAAAAGAAAAATATCATTTCACCTTACGAGAACGATAACAATAACAAAATAGACTGTTACTAAAAATGCTGCTGAATAATTACAAATCATCAGCAAAATTCCGCTGAATCATTTATAGTTCTTTAAGCCGAATGATATTATCGTCGTAGGAAAAATCAATTTGATACCCCGGCGGAACAATTAAGAAATCCTCGTTATCCCAGATACCATTTAACAGGCGGTAAAGTAAATTCAGATCACCTTGTAATTTTTCAAATTTCCATTGATGTTTTTGGGCGAGTTCGATTGTTTGTTGTTCAAAAAAGTCGTCTGGTTCTACACCGGTTTCGATAAACGCCATTTTGGTATAAAAACGCATTTGGGAGAGTTGATCTTTGAGATAGCGGGCGTTATCTTCTCCGTAACGTTCTACCATTTTTTGGAACGACATTCCAAGTCCCAATTTTTCCGACATATCATCAGGAACTCCCTGACCAAGACTAGCCCCGCGTTCAATCCAACCGGTTGTTTTGAAAAACGTTCCGCTATTGGCAAAGAAATAATCATGATAACGTTGGCGATTGCCAAGAAATAACGTTATACAATCATGAGCGCGAGGAACAACAATAGGAATTGTTCTTGCCGTAAGCCCGACAATACCGCCGCTGCATAACGCATAACCTAATAAAATTGCGTTATATTCGGTTTCATCAACCGAGTTGATTTTTTCAGACAATCGGCTTGACATGGCTTGCCGTCCAATGTCATGAAGTCCTTTGGGCAAAAATTCAATATCTATTCTGTTTTTCGCAACAGCAACAATCGAACAGATTTCACGGAACAAAATTTCACACGCAAATAACTTAAAACGGCAATTTCGTCCGTTATTCTGATCAATTTCACCGTTCATAAACAAAAGAATGAAAGCAGAAATGCTTTAACCCGTTACTATTGTTTTTTTAATATTGCCGTAGTAATTTTGGAATACTTTCGGAAGACAGGCAACCCTTCGGCGAAAGTTTTTTTACCTACGGTTGCCCGCCTCTTGAATTTGTACGGTTACAAATTCCAAAGATTCAAGAAAACCCAATTATGACAGGGCAAAGTATTGTGAAATAACAATAACAATTATTTTATGGTGCGGGTTCTATTGGTGTGGTTGTTGGTTTTCTCGGTTTGAATAATTCACTTGTTTGTCCTGTTGAGCGGGCCGGCACTGTATTGGAATCGGAATATAAACCGGAAACAATTCCTGTTGAGGGTCGGGCTGTTCGGTCTTTTACAGAAATTCTTGCGGCATCATTCCGCTTCTGATAAATCGGTGAAACAATCCCTGTTGAATCGCGGTATTCGCCGGTAGGAACAATTGCCAGATCGCTTTCAATTAACGTATTACCAAACCCGCGAACCGGTGTTACATTTTTCCATCCCATTCGGGCAAGTAATTCTTTCAAGTTAATTTTTTTAACAGCATACTGTTCGGCGGTTTTCAACATTTGGGATTGGGATTCCATCATGGTTTGATCCTGATTGTCTTCGTCATTTAAATCGCCAAACACAATAAAGGTTGTATCCCGTGTAATATTCCCAACAATTTCACCTCGCGGATGTTCTTCATCGCCGTCGCTAATATAACAGTCAATCTCTCCGCCATTCGCTCGAATCAAACGAATCACTTCTTTTAAATCACTTTGTCTGGGACCGCTATCACGTCGTCCAATACCTGAAATTCTCATTCCTGAGGCTAATGCAAAATGTTGTTTTTGCCCCGGTTTCCAGATTGGCGTATAAACCACATCCCCCGCAACAATCGGATCCGTCAGAACATCGTCAAGAATACGTCCTTCTGCTTTGTGAGGACCAAGAATCCGAATAATTTCAATACTTGCTTTACTGGCATTAAGTGATTGTTCCCGTTTGCAGACTTCACAGATTACCATTTCGCGTTCGGGGTCAACATTGCCAAAAGAAATTCCGGTAATCGACGGAGAATACACACTGAATGTCATACGAGTCATCAATCCGTCTTCACTACCAAGGTTGACAAATACTGAACCGGATTGTTGGCTGACGGAAATAATTTTTCCGTCGGGATGTTCAAAATTAGTTCGGCGCAAATCCTCAAGCACATTCGCCAATTCATTGCTTCGTAATTGACTTTGTTTTGCTTCGATTTCGGCATTTTCTGCTTTGGTTGTTGCCGCCTTAATTTGTTCTTGAGCTTCCTCTTCGTTCTTTTTCTTGTCCGCAATAACAATATCCAGTTCATTCTTTTGTTTGGCAATCGTTTCCGAAAAACCCTTTTGAGCGTTTGCCAACCTTGATACGGTTTCATCTTTGGCTTTTTTAATATCTTCCTTAACCGTTTCGTTTAATATTTCCAGATTTTTATAATCTACTTGTAATTTCAGATATTCTTCGTTTAATTTTTTATGCTCTTCATTTTTTTTATCGAGTTCTGCTCCCAATGTCCGCAATACGAAAAGGTAATTCCGTGAAGCGTCGTTATTGATTTTGTACTTTTCCATACAAGCCTGATGAGCCGTCTGAATCACATTGAGATCTGTGTCCGGTTCATGACCGATCAAGCCTTTGATGGTCATTAATTGTTGTGTTAATTCGCGTTTTTCTTTTTCTGCTTTTGATGCCTGTTCCTTAGCATTATTGGTTTCCGCAAGCCGTTTATCATTGTCCTTATTCAGCAACACAATTGTAATAATCAACGCAACTGATAAAACCAATAACAAAACAACAGTAATGTGTATAGCATCCCTTTTCATCGTTCAAAACTCCCGAATAAATATAGTTCAGGTCAAAAACACCAGTCTGGAAATTAAATCAATTCAAACAAGACTTACCCATTTTACTGTGTTAAAATAGGTTGTCAAGAAAAAATTTTTGGGTTAGTTAAAAACCGGTTCTTGTCTTCACGACAAAAATACGTATATGGTTTTATCGGTCAAAATCACAACAAAACCAAAATCAGATTGCTCAACATTTTAAAAAAGATAAAAACAAATTTCAAATGTATCAATTATGACGGTACGATTCAATTTATTTACGGTGATTTTCCTTCTTAACACAACAAAAATTCCTCTGAATATATTCTTATTCTATTATAAATTGGTTGTTTTGGGATCTATTCAGTAGCCGTCTCGAAGGGTAGGATGTGCAAAATCGGTCAAAAAAATTGCCCCCAAACCTCCTTTTCACCTAATACTTTTCCGAACAAAACAACCTCAATACTTTAATTAAGTAAGGATGTCGAATGTTATCATCATACGTGCGAAAAATAAATTACTGATGATCGTGTAATTGTTTGTTCCATGAATATGATATCATCCATCAAAAACCAACAAAAGAGCAACAACAAATAAATCAACAAGTTTTCGCAAGTTTTCTAATTTTACAGAATTGATTGTCAGAATTGATTGTCAGAATTGATTGTCAGAATTGATTGTCAGAATTGATTGTCATTTTCCTTCAACAATGTTCATTTCCTTTTCCGTCAAACCGTACAATAAATATACGGATTGATCAATTTGTTGATCAAGACCGCTGATTTGACGTTGCAGGATTGTTTTCATGGACGGTTTCTGTTCGGCGTGTTCTTTGATTTTTAATTGCAACATTTTGTCAACGAGCGAAACGAGATGGTCGTGTAACTTTGTAAAACCGATTTTTATCGGTAAATTGAAAATATGTTTTTTCTTTATTTGCGGAAGTATGCGTCCTTTTTCGTTATTAATATTTTGATAAAGATACAAAAATAATTTCGAGTTTAATATTCCAAGTAAGGCTTTGTAATCTATTTCGTTGTCAAATAATTTTATTACAAACGTACTGGCTAATGTGTAATATTCTTCATTGTCGATTGTTGCAATAATTTTATCGCTTGTTTGTCTGATAATTATTTTTTCTTTGGTTTTAAAAATATTATTACGTGTGTTGCTGTGCAAAAGTTCCGGCTCATACAGAACATATTTACCGCTCCAAAATTTCGCGTATCGGTTAATGTCTGAACCGACTATCACAGGTTGCCATTTTTTATTGTGTTGTTTGCAGTTTGTAAACCGTTTATCGTTGCCGGTTTGTATTCCATTATAAATTTCAGCAAGATCGCCTAACTGCTTAATGTTTGATAATCGATTTATTTTGTTCAAAAAATCGTGAAAACCGGAATCCGCATAAATATTAAAATAAAACGACGGCTCAATATTAAACATTTCCTGTTTAATAAATTGGGTGTTCTTGCTGTTTAAGTGTTCGTTATTTGTGATTGAGTGTCTGATTTGTATTTTGTTGTTTTTGAGACGTTTTGTTGTTTTTTCAAAAACGATAATTGCCGTCGGTACTGTTGCCTTAAAAATCAGACATTTAAACTCATCAATACTTCTGATTTTATGTTTTTGTACCAAAAAACGCCGTAACTTCGCGGATAACGGTTTCATTAAATAAGTACTCGGCGTGATCAGCGCAACCACTCCGGTTTCCGCTTTGGCAATCAATCCTACCTGTTCAATGAAAAAAACATAATAGTCAAATTTATCTTCTGCCGTTTCATATTTCTGTCGAAAATAATTTTTTATTTCCTCTGAGATACCTTCACTTCTTGTTGTTTCATACGGCGGATTTCCGATTACAATATCGAATCCTCCGTTGTTTTGGAACACATCGGCAAATTCTTTTTCCCAATCGAAGCAATTGATCTTTAATTGTTCTTCGTCTGATAAATTGAATTTTTGTTGTACAAAATAATCGGTGCCGATAAGACTGTTGCCGCATTTAATATTGTTCTCAATATCAGGCAATAACCGTAAATTCGTAAAACTAAATAGTTGACCTTCCGACTCTTTACCTTCATTTTCAAGCAATTTCAAATATAACGATAACTTCGTAACTTCAACCGCTTGTGAATCAATATCAACACCAAAAATATTGTTTTGCAAAATGCGTTGTTTTTCCGCTATCGTTAATTTGTACATTTGAGATGCGGATTCAAAAATCTTATCACGTTTGAGTGCGGATTTTTTGTTTGGCTCTTGCGTGTAAAAATCAAGATGATAATTCAACAAAAATTGATACGCCCCAACTAAAAATGAACCCGAACCGCACGCCGGATCAACAATGGTCAATTTTGAAATTTCGTCAGGCGTTTTATTTTTGATCAAAACGCCGACAGTATTTTGTACAATATAATCGACAATATATTGCGGCGTATAAAAAACTCCGCCAGCCTTGCGTACTTCCGGCTTCTCCTCAATTTTAACACGATGCCCTGAAGTCAAACGAATGATTTTGCCTAAAAATTTCTCGTAAATATGACCAAGAATCTCTACCGGTAAAACACCAAGAGCATAAGGACATTCGGGAAAATAAAGATTGTTAATTATGTTGCATAAAATTTTGTCGTCAATCGTGATTTTCTCAAGCCATTTTTCGTGCTTAAATAAACCGGCATTGTATTTTTCATCCGATTCAGAAAAAATGCGGTTAAGACGTTTATAAACAGACGTTTTTTGTGATTCGTTTTGTAATACGCCGTAATCTTCGATTCCTTTATCTTCGGCAATTCGCAAAAATAAAATGCGGTCAATTATTTTTTGCACAGCAATATTGAGATCATAAATTGAAAGTTCAGGATTATTCGTTGCTATATTTTTTGCTAATTCAATGCGCCAGCCTTCGATAAAACTCAAAAATTCCTTATCGACTTCGCTAACACCTTTCGCATGTTTATTTTCGTTGACATAATGTTCAAAACTGCCTTTTTGAATCGCAACTTTTGAAAACAGGTTGTAAATGTAATCGAAATGCTGTTCGTATTCATTAAATGTACAATAAAAAATCCGTGCCGTTGACGCTTTATCGTTTTTGTTAATTTTAATTCGTGTATCGTAAACCGCAAACTCTTCAAAGTCGGTCAAAATAGAAAGCGGCAACTTCGCCGTATAAGCGTAACGGCGTAACTGAAGAGCCGATTCGGAGTGTTCTTTGATATGAACGGCAGGTTTTTTTGCTTCGACAAAAAATTGGGACGGACTAATTCTAAAACAATAATCAGGAACTTTTTGACCGCCGAATTTTTTAAGCTTAAATTCACGAATCACTTCACGATGTGTTTCGGAAAAACCCTGCTCGTTGCGAACGTCCCAATCAAGTAATTCAAAAAACTTGTCGATAAAATCAACGCGAACATTCGACTCGTCATAGTCAA
>JAITIZ010000515.1 GCA_031279215.1 Planctomycetaceae bacterium | reverse complement strand
GGTATTCAATTTCCTGATAAAGAGGTGGTAAGTTATGGAACCATTACTAATAACATGTCTGATTCTCCAAAGAACAAAGCCTTTGGCTCGTTTAAGAATGCTTTGGGGATTGGTCTTCCACTCATGTTTTACGATATAGAAGGAAAAGCGTTAGATAACTTCTCAGAACATGAGTGTATGTCAAAATACTTAACCGAATGGAAAAAAAGTCGTAATCTCGAATCCATTATTTCTCCGCGCGAAGGGGTGTGGGAAATAACTGCCGTATTTGTCAGTAAAAGGAAAATAGGTGTTAAATTACGTCTTGTTGTCGAATACGATCTAAGTAAAAATGGTTTTGTTACCAATGCAAAATATTACTATACATGGCCCAATAAGCCCGAATTTCTTGCCAAAGAAATCATTGTTGATACTATTCAAGATAGCGAAGGTAACTGGTGGGCAACTTCGTTACGTAAAATTGATAAATTAGCGCAAAGTGAAACGATCTTGTTTCAATATAAAGATGTCAAATTGTTACAATCTGTTTCTTCTGATATGTTTCAAATTGATTTTCCTAATGGAACAATGGTAAGCGATATGCTCAATAAAATGGAGTATAAAGTTGGCGATCTTGTGGATCACGATAAAGCAATTGAAAACTTCATACGCAAACATAATTTGAACAATAATTTTCCTTCAAAAACATGGTATTGGGGAAATATGGTGCGGTACATTTTAATGATTTTAGGTATCATTTTGATCATGGCAGGCATCATAGTTCATTTTATGAAAAGGGGAAAACAAAAATGAAATATCATACTTTCTTGTATTTGTATTTGATGATCTACATATTACTTTGTGTATCGTCTCTTGTTGCTGAAGATAACGGTAAATTAGTTAATGGAGACCAGGAGAATCCGGTTGTTTTGGGGCAAGATTTATCAACGATAGAAAACCGTCAGGGGGTAGTTTCTTTACTGGATGGAAAGTTTATTGTCAATACTCCCGATTCAAAACGGATTTACGCAATACAATGCGGTCTCGATGTTACAATTTTTACGTTGAAATATTTCAATGTGAACTATTCATTCCCCAAGGTATCTATGGAGTTGCCTCTTTCCAATAGTGGAATTTCAATGAAGGACATTAAATCAATATTACAATGTTATGGACTTGTAACGGATGCACGACAGAACATAACATTAAAAAAGATTATTCAAAAAATTGATTACGGGACACTTGCAATTTTACCGATGCAAATGGGAAATGGGGTGAATCATTATTTTATCATTATGTTAAATAATGATAAAAAACCTATTCTTGTAAATGTGTCAAAAGGAGTATCAGTGTTAAACGCTTCTCAATCGGAAAAAGAAGTCACAAAATACAATAAGCTGTTTGCCGATGCGGGCGGAGTAGTTCTTTTTGTCAAGAAGGGTAAAGACAAAACGGTTTCTATTTCAAAAACGGTCAAGTTAAATCCTGATACAATCGAATTGGGAGAGTTCATGATTGGCGGACCGGAATCTTCCAGTCTAATCAATGCGTCATTTAATCTGATTAACACTTCAGATTTGCCAATCATGGTTTCCTCTGTTCAAACATCTTGTGGATGTACTAAACTTGAATGGGATGGCGGAATTCTTAAAGCGTGTGAAAAAAAGGAAATCAAGTTTTCCGTCATTCCTGGCGTATGGGGACGCGGTGAACAAGTTTTTTATCGCAAGATTGACATATATTTTTTTCATGTTAGATTTATAAAAATTTCAGACAATGGAAATAGCAACTTGTCCCAATGGTTATAACGTCACCAAATAAACGAAGTCAATAATGAGTACAGAGCCACATAAACCAGACGATAACGCTATCAAAACAAAATCGGAACGCTGTTGGTTGGTAATTCGTTTTTTCGTTGCAGCTGTTTTATTGATCGCCGCCGGATTAAAAGCTCACCAATTGATAACGGTACCTTCTTTGGGTGTAGGTTTGCTTCACACAAGATGGTTCAATATTCTCGTTGTTAAATTTGAGTTGTTTTTTGGAATTTGGTTAATTTTTGGATTGTTGCCAAAATTGACTTGGCTTGTTAGTGTTGGTTTATTTTCAACATTTTTGGTTGTGTCAATTTACAAAGCATCAATTTTACGCACAACCAGTTGTGGTTGTTTTGGTGCAGTCGAAGTTAACCCTTGGTTGACGACTGTGATGGATTTGACAATTGTTTTGTTTTTGATTACATGTCGTTCAAGTGGCGATTTTTTTGATTGGCGTAAATTGTTATTTCAAAAAACGTACAATTTGAAAATATCCGGTCGATTGGCAATTTTTATCGCAACTTGGTTATGTGTTGCGGTGCCGTTGACTTTTTTGATGGTGTCCGCAAAGTTTGTAGTATTGTCGGGTGATTCAAAGTTATCGGAATTTGAAAAGTCGATAACGTTGGAACCCAATAGTTGGCTTGGTAAAAAGTTTCCGTTGCTGGAATATATTGAGATAAACGATGAGTTTGATCTCAACGATCTGAAGTCGGGCGAATGGACGATTTTGCTTTATCACAATGACTGTTTAATTTGTCAAGAGATACTCGCAAAACTCAAAAACCAACAAGTAAACGAAAGTTTGGAAAAGTTGGTAATCCTTGAAATCCCTGACGGAAAAACGTATCGTGAAAACAAGATTACTGAGCTTAATCGTGTTAAAACGGGATCGCTAAAACGTGATCGAAATTGGTTTGTCCAAACGCCAATTTGGATCGTGGTAAATTATGGAAATGTTATCAATGTTTCCACTGATCAAAATTTAAAAATTAAAGATTTAAAAAATTGGAGATAAAAAATGAATAGACTTTACATTGCTGTTCCTTTTGTGTTAGGAAGTGTCGTGTTAGTTTTAGGAATTTTCGCTGGTCAATCTGATTTGTCCGCCGAGTTACCGGGACACATGATTAATAAAACTGACTTTGTAGTTGCTGGTGCTTATGGACCGTGTGCAATGGGCAGTACCAAATGTCAAGGAAACCGCTCTGTGTCAGTAGTTTGTATTACTATGTCGGGTGGTGTATGTGCCGACCAATCTGTCGAGGCAACTTGTGGTAGTTGTGAAGGTAGTGAACATGTAGTTTGTAAGGCAACTGATGTGGAAATTTCTTGTACGGAATATACAACGACTTGTTGTGCTACAAACAAGGAGTGTCATACAAAGGAGCCTGATTGGTTGTCAGCTGGAGGATGCGCCTGCATTGATGGCGGGAGTGCTTTGATAGGAGTAAAAATCGTTTGCAATTGAATATTGACCAATGGAGACTTCTAAAAATCTCGTTTTTTATAAATTTTATCAATATAAATATGAATCTTTTTATCAAGTAAAAAACAGTTTTTTAGAAGTTTCCGAACAAGTCTATTTAAAAATTCGGTTTTTGATATTGGTGATATTGTAAATATAAGACGTTTTAAAAATATGACCAAAAAACTTAACCATCTTAAAAACCGAGCTTGAAATGTAATATATTTATTCATAAAAATAGGTTTATCATGTTCTATTATCTTAACAACATTACAAAAATTTTTTTGATTTGTTTCACGTTATTTATTTTTGCGTTTGTATCGGAAAAAGTACATTCTGATTCACTTTCGATGCCGGAAGCAAAAAAAATATTTGACGCAGTAGATAGATCTGTGCCTGTGATTAAGTGGAAGTGTCGCATCGAGCATGGTCATCCACTGATTGATATCACTAGTGTGCCTCCACAAAAGGATAATTACTATGAAGAATATGTTGTTTTATACGATCTAAAAAGTAAGCGGTTTATTGTTGATGGAGAGATATGCGTTCCATGGATTGATGGAAGTGTTCCAACAATTAAAAAAGAGTTGGGGTATTCATTTGATGGAAAGAAGTATGCATATTGGGAGAGAAAGTTTGATGATAAGGGCAACCGTGAATTAGCAGGTTTCGCATCTATCTCACTTGATATGACTCAAGTAGAGTACGTTAAAGATTTCATTGTTTCAAATGGTTCCAGAACGGGCTTTGGTGCAGGATTCCCAGGTTGGGTAACATTGACTAAAAAGGATTTCCATGGCGCAATTAGAATATCCGACTTACTTGCGGAATGGGATTCTCGCCATTCGTTGGTAACACTACGAACAACTTCAATGGGAAAATTAGAGATTGAAGGAATAATTACTTGGGACAATGGTACGGATAGGCACGTTAATCTCATGTGTGAACTTTCGAATAATGCAATTGTCAGTAAATCAGTTCGCTTTTCGCGGTTCCAGAACAAGGACTATATCGGAAAAGAATATTTAGTTGAATTTATAAAAAATGGGCAAGGAAAATTTGTACCCAAAATTGTAAGAGCATGTTACCCGCTGGACAAAAGAATGACGATTTTATATTTTTCTGATATTGAGTTTGATCCCAAAGTTAACGAGCAATCGTTTCAACTTCAGATACCCAATGGTACCTACGTAACAGATCATATCACAAAAAAGTACTACAAAGTAGGCGACATCGTTGATGAGGACAAGGCAATCAGTGATTTTATGACTCGTTACAATCTTACTGGCAATGTGCCTGCCCAATCAAAAGTTGCTTCGATTGTGCGTTATAGTTTAATTACGATTGGCGGATTAATGATTCTTATTAGTTTATTTTTAATAATTCGTAAGAGGTGGTTAAAATTATGAAATATTTTTTGTGGTTGATGTTATTTTGGTCAAGTTCTTTGTGTTTTGTCGAAACGGTAAATTCGGAAACGTCGGCGGTTTTACAAAGTACGGTTGAATCCGAGTCTGACGGTAAATGGATAATCAATCATCCTGATTCTCACAAAATTTACGCGGTACAATGTGGACTTGATGTTGCGATTTTCACGTTAAAATATTTCAAAGTAGAATATTCCTTGCCGCGAGTTTCTATGGGGCTTCCTTTGTCAGAAAAAGGAATATCACTTGCGGATATTCAGCTGATGTTTCAAGTTTACGGATTGAAAACGGATGCGCGAAAGAATGTTACGCTAAAATAAGTTGTCCCTTATCTTAATGGTGAATATATTGCAATTCTCCCTTTAACTATTGGTAACGGATTTAATCATTATTATGTTGGTATGATGGATGACAAGGGAGTTGTTCAATTGGTCAATGTATCCAAAAGTACTTCGCCGCTTATTAGTCAAAAATCCAAAGAGTATAATGAACGTCTCGAAAAAAAGTTTGCCGATGC
>JAITIZ010000502.1 GCA_031279215.1 Planctomycetaceae bacterium | reverse complement strand
CAAAAGATTGTTGTCCGAAAGTAAAAGATTGGTAATTGTCTTTTGTGTCCGCAGATTTACGCAGATTTACGCAGATTTTCGTCCGCCGATATTCGCAGATATTCGATCTTCTCGGATTTTCAAAGATTCTTTTTTGAGAGTACGAAATAACGAAACAAACAAAGGAAGAATAGACAAAAAAATAGAGAACATTATTTTCAAAAAACTTTTTAAAATAATCTGCGAAAATCTGCGTCATCTGCGGACGATTTCAATTATATGTTCGTTAATAAAATAGACAGTTACCGACGAGGGTGTGAACGACGGTTGCGCTTCGCTTCACCGCCGGTTATGCATTTCACACCCCTAGCGGGGTTAAGAACGAAAAACAAAAATTCCACTGATATATTACAAAAAACTACTGAATAATTACAAAAATAGTTTTTTAGAAGTACCCAACATTCATTGAAAATAAGAAACGGCATTTTGGAAAATGGCAAGACCATCGCCTGATAAAGGATATTTGACAACATCAGACGTCATTTTACGTGTCCAATGCGGATGTTGGGTGAAATCGACATGGCGTTCGGGGTGGGGCATCAAACCGAATATCCGACCCGAAACATCACAAACCCCAGCAACATTTAACATTGAACCATTAGGGTTTTCTTCCGAATCATAGCGAAGAGCAAGTTGTTGAAGAGGTTGCGTTACGTTTTCACGAAAAACAAATCGACCTTCCGCATGAGCAATTGGTAAATACATTGATTCAATACCGCACAAAAAAACAGAATTACTTTGTTCTGTTCGGAGATGAACCCAACGGTCAATATAACGGGCAGAAAAATTCCATGTTAAGGTCGCAATCGAACCTCCCAAATCTTCTTCAAACAAAAGCCCCGATTTCAAAAGAACCTGGAAACCATTGCAAATTCCAAGAATTAATTTGTCGGCATCGCAAAATCGTCTCAAGGTATCCGCCAAATGATTTTTAATTTTTAAAGCAAAAATTTTCCCTGCCGCAATATCATCACCAAAACTAAATCCGCCCGGAATACAAAGAATATTAACACGGTCTAAAATCGTATGTGTTTCTAAAATACTGTTGATATGAAGAATCTCAACCGATTTTGCCCCTGCCAATTGAAAAGCGTAAGCCGTTTCCTGATCAGCATTGGTTCCGGGAGCACGAAGAATTAAAACATGAGACATGGTGTAACGGGAAATGTTGTATTTGAAATATAGTGTCTTGGAAAAATAAATAATTGCCCGAAAATTTTGTTGGTGTTTGTGAAGAATCGGAAAAAAAATACCATAATTCTGATTATTGGACAAGAGGAAGCAGGAATAATTATCGGTTTAGGCATAAATGATAAAAATAGGCAGTTACATTTTTTATTTAGTTTCGGTTTCTTCTGTTTCCGGTTCAACAGCAAACCAACGAACCAAACGGCATGTAACAGGTTGTTGTTCTTCGGGCAGGTTCTGGCGAACTGTTACAGCCAACTCGGTAAGACCATCATCGTCAAGATTGGTTATTTCCAACGTGTAATGCCAAAGTATTTCACTAAGAGAACCTTCTGTAACTGCGTTAGTATCGGAAATGGTATCGTTCAAATTAGCCGAGTTGGTAATTGGAACATCAAAGGCGGATTCCATTTCAATAATTCCAATACGGACTTTAGCCAAAATACTTTCCGCCAACAATTCCGCCTGAGTCATATCCCGTGCTGTTTTAGCGTTACGAAAAGAATTGCGGGAAAACTCCCCCAATACAGCAATTGCACCGCCAAGAATGAGGATTGCTAATAAAACTTCTAAAATTGTTGTTCCGTACCGAGTCAAAAGAATAAAACTCCTCAAAAATTAGTAAGATTTCAACAGAATAATTATTATACTTCTTATACTCATCACACTTAACAATTCGGTTTTCGTTTTTTGATAGGATAAACAGATTTTGACGGAATAAACAGAATTTATAGGATTTAAATAAAAGACTCAAAAATTCTGTTCTTATAAAACCGAATTTTAAGGTGTGATGAGTGTATTATCTCCAATTGGTGCGGGTTAAAAATACAGATCACGTTCATCGGTGTTACGGATACGTTCAATTCGGTCAAGAATTTCAAATTTCCGTTTTCCTTCGGGAAGTTTGTCAAATTCTTGTTTCAATATTCTTTCGCCGGCGGCTTTGGTTTCCGGTGAGGCGAAGTCGGTTAGATATTCCTGCAATGTTGTCAGGGCATTGGGTGTACACATATTCTGGATAAAACCGGGGATTGCGTGTTCCATAAACACTTCGCCGGTACGCCCCAAGCGGTAACATGCCGTACAGAAACTCGGAATATATCCGTCATTGAGCAATTGACAAACAACTTCGTCCAATGGTCTTACATCACCGAGTTCAAATTGTTCTTTTTCAAGAGCTTGCATTTGAGCATCTTTTCCATCGTAACCGCCGATTTCAATTCGGCTTCCGGCATCAATTTGTGAAACACCAAAACCAAGAGCTGTTTTACGTACTGCTGCCGGTTCCCGTGCTGTTACAATAAGACCCGTGTAAGGAACCGATAACCGTAAAACAGCAATAAGCCGTAGAAAATTGTCATCTTTAACATCGTGTTCCGCTACTTCCTTAATTGTTACACCGCTTGCCGGACGAATACGCGGAAAACTGATCGTATGCGGTCCCACGCGATAATGTTTCATTAAATGTATGGCATGAGCGACAAGACTCAACACTTCAAATTTCCAATTGGCAAGACCGAACAACGCCCCAAGTCCCACGTCATCACAACCGGATTCAATTGCCCGTGCCGGCGAATCGAGCCGCCACATAAAATTTGATTTCCGGGTTCCTTTTGGGTGCATTCGTGCATAAGTTATGTGATGATAAGTTTCCTGAAACACCTGATAAGTTCCGATTCCGGCTTCTTTGACAATCCGATAACCTTCATGGGAGAGTGGAGCGGCGTTGATATTCACGCGGCGAATCGAGTTATTGCCGAGTTGAACAGAATAAATTTCGTTGACACAATCCGCAATATATTCGGGACCGTAATTCCGATGTTCCCCGAAAACCGCCATTGTCCGTTTATGACCTTTTCCCAACATAATTTCAATTTGTTTGCGTAATTCTTCAGCGGTCAGTGTACGGCGGATAGAATCAAGGTTACTGCGGCGAAAACCGCAATATCGGCAATCATTGACACAATAATTACCGACATAAATGGGCGCAAACAAAACAATACGGTTTCCGTACACATCTTTTTTCAATTGCCGTGCGGTATCGAAAATTTGTTCAATCAGTTCCGGTTCATCGGCATTAAGAAGCGAGGCGGTTTCCTCAATTTCAAGGGCTTCTTTATTTTTCGCTTTGGTGATAATTTCCCGGATTCGTCCCGGGTCTGTTTTGCGTTTCAGTAAATTCTCGAAATACGGTTCATTGACAAAATCGATACCGCTTTCGCTTAATTGGGTCATTTCAGGAAGAGCGAGGGTTGACATAGTTTGTTAGATAGAAGTTAGAAATTAGAGTTAAGGTTAGGGTTGGAAGAAGTTGGGGACTCTTTTATTCCAATTTATTCCAAATGCAAATGTTGTTGCCGTTTTATTATAAAGCAAGCAATTTCATATAATTATAGACAGTTTCTCCACTTTGTAAAGGCAGAAACTCAAGAGATTGTGTACCTTCTCTCATTATTAGCGTCAATATAAAAAAGAATTTTTCTGATTATTTCCTATTTTTTTGGGTTAATTTTTTAGGCGAATGTGATGACGAGTAGGTTTTCTAACTAGTTTTCGGCATAGCGTTTTTTGTTTAATAGACTTTTCGATTAACCGCAAGAGCCGTTATTAAGGTGAAGAATGTTCGTGTTTTTCGTGTCATTTCGTGTATTTCGTGTTAAAAAAGTTAAAACAAAATAGACAATTACTAAAGATGCTCTTGTAAAAACCAATGATCTCAAAAATCCGAACTTGATTTTAACACTTGAGGCGGAAGTAATTCGTCCTGAAAAATCGGATAACAATAAACCTAGTAACAACAAATCGGATAACAAAGAAGTTGCGGAACAATCACCGTAACTTGCAGGAATAAGGTTTATTGTCGTGACGAAATGGTTATGTTATATTATTGCCAATGTTCCTGATTTTTATTTTTATCAGTTCCCAAACCGGAATTTCAGCACATCCGAGATACGTAATCCCAATATTATCACTGTTATAGTTTAGGTGAGATGGAGTATGTCCAGATTTTTTGTTGTAATCGTTTGGTTAATTTTGTTAGCAATGATAAGTTCTTTACACGCGCAGCGGAGTAGCGAACAAATTACACCAATTTTTATTGCAGAAACAATTTCAAAGGATTTGGATAAATTATGTAAAAATAAAACCTTTCATGTTGTTTATTTAATAAAAACCTTTGAACCTCAAAAAGAGTCGAAAGAGAATTTAGATTATGTGAATAGCTTGTTAGAAGAACATAATAGAAATTTAGATAAAAATCTTAAAGCACTACAAAAAAGAAGAGAAGAAATGGGATTTCCTTTGGATATGGAAGAATATAAAAAGCTCAGGAAAGAATCAGATGCAAGATTTCGTGCAGTGTTAACATCAACAGAACAAGTGTCTCTTGAAAGTATATTTGTTAAAGCTGATAGTATGCGGAAAGAGGTCTTAATGATCAAAGACTCACGTTCTCTTTGGGAGATACGAGATGCATTACAAAAGGAACCGGACAGCGTCAAAGGTATGGTAACTTATTACATTCATGATGGTCAATTTTCGAGTACTAGCACAATGGGGGGTGATAATCCACTTGTTCCTGACGCGAAATCCGCTGTTCCCGCTTCAAGAATTCTTGACAATGATTGGCAAAAGTCTTTACGAAAAGTTGCACATTTAGGTATAGTAAATAAAAGTTCTGTAAAAAAAGCAAACTTTGCTGAATTTGGCAGAGGATTTTTGAGTCCTTTGTTTATTAAACGTTTTTCTGAGAAATATGCGAATTTGATGAGTATTGAAAAACAGAATGATGGAACTAATGAAGAAATAGTTTTTACGATTGGAGATATAAGTAATCATGGGGATTCATCGAAAAAGAGTTATTCCGAATATCGGCTTTTGCCGCAAAAAGGATATGTGATTTCTACATTTAAAGCCTTTATACGGGGACAACTCGTATCAAATATGCTTTTTGATAGTTATGTACAGATTCAAGATAATTTATGGTTTCCTCAACATGTCGTCATGGAAGCACGTGTAAAATCGGGCGATGATACCGATTCTTTTAATCAGGTTGAATATTTATTTGTTCAACCACCTTCACTTAAAGTTGATCTTGACGATGCTTTTTTCACAATCAATTTAACTACACAAGAAAAAGAAGAGATTGATAAAAATGAATCAATTCAAATAACACGTCGTGTAATTGAAATACCAGAAGAATTACGTCAGCGGGCAATTGAATCCGATAACGATTTTAGGTGGCGTGTTGTGTTGATGGTCATTGGTGTTATTTTTATTTTCCTTGCAATATTATTTCGCCGTATGGGGGCAAAAAAAGACAAGTAACATTAATTTTTTATTAAAAATGTTTATTAAAATTAAAAGGAGTCGTTTATGAAAACGTTTATTCGTTTGTTTTCACTTGGTAACCGTTATGTATCGGCAACGTTCCTTTATTTGGGACTTGGTTTTATTTTGTTTGCCATAACCCCAGAGATCCCTCAATCTTTTGCACAATGTGATAGTTGTGAGACTGGTTGCGGCGGCGAGGAACCATGTGAGGAGGGTTTAGTTTGTCAAGATGGTGAATGCGTTTGTCCAGATAACTAACATTTTTTTATGAAACATTTAGGTACTCTTTGTTTTGTTATTGCACTTATTTTCTTTATTGTTGCAGGCGGAAATGTTCTGTACCGATATGGAAAAATTGTAAGCAATAAAATCTGGAAACCGCAGGTGATTTGCGAAGTACCATTACATAATTTTGGTGCGGTAAATATTGACAAAGAATGTATCCACGAATTTGTTATCAAAAATACTGGAGGTAATAACCTTGTTATTCACAAAGTTTTAGTTGGTTGCGGTTCGTGCGTTGCTGTTGAAGATTTTACGAAAGCACCAATATTTCCTCACAAAAACGGTATCGTTCGTCTTAAATTATTGACGACTCATCTCTTTGGTAAAATCTCTAAAGAGGTTGTTGTCAAAACCAACGATCCCAAAAATCCGAACTTGATTTTAACACTTGAGGCGGAAGTAATTCGTCCTGAAAAACTTAGTAACAACAAATCTGATAACAAAGAAGTTACGGAACAATCACCGTAACTTGAGGGAATAAGGTTTATTGTCGTGACGAAATGGTTATGTTATATTATTGCCAATGTTCCTGATTTTTATTTTCATCAGTTCCCAAACCGAAATTTCAGCACATCCGAGATACGTAATCCTAATATTATCATTACGTTACGTTTTGTGTATTAAAGCAGTCAGTTTTTTCCAAAAATTTATAAAATTTCAATTTTTTGGGGGGAGGAAAATTCTGTAAGGGGTATTTGACGAATTTTATGGATTTTAGTAAACTTATCAAAATAATATTCAGCAGAGTTACTTTGGTGTAACATCCCGAAGCAAGACCGTTATACATTTCCTATTCGCCGTCAATTCCATTAGGAAGACTCGGCATTCAAGGTTAATTGGGGTTGTATCGAAATTGCCGGAAAAAGGGTGTTGGATGATTATTGGGGGTCAATGAGTTGTATGACCGAAAAGAGAAAGATCACAAATATTGTAATATTCAACCTGTTAAGAAAATAGGAAACAGTATTTGTGTGTTTTATTTTCGGTATTGTTTATAAATTTTTTTGAAAGGATTAAAAAAATGACAAAAAAATTCCATTTAATTATTCAAATTTGTTTTCTTGTTTTGTTCTTAGCGTTGGGATTCGTTTTTCATTCGCTATTTTTTGTACAGGCAGCAGATCCCCCTAAAACTTGTTGGACGAAAGGATTTATTGTTATAAATTATTGTGAGGAGATAATAGAAGACAAATGTCATTTTATGTCTATTGATTATGATTGTGTGTTAGCGGGACCAATATTACATCGTTGTATTTGGACACCCAATTATGGAACTGCAAAGAGAACCAATACATGTAATGGATTATGTACGGGACCAGGTACATTAATACGCCCTCTGTGTAGTCAGCAATATACTCGAAGTGGTTGTTACAACTAATTGTGATAAAAATTAATAGATCATGTTAAAAAAAAGTTGAAAATTATGTACAAGATATTTGTGTAGTACGATATGAGTCATCAGATTATTGTCAAGACAATAGTAGTGGTCTTTGGTTTCCACGAAAAACAGTTGATACGGAATTTGATCTTGCAACAAAAGAACAACTCCGACGGACTGTTTATGAAATTATTCCAGAGGAAACAGATTTTAACATACCAATAAGTGATGATGAATTCGTTTTTCCGGTTTCTGCTGGTTGGATAATAAATGATAAGCAATCTGTAATACAGCAATCCTATCGAGCAGTTAGAAATACGAAATTAAAATTTGAAAACGGACGAATTGCATTACGCGGAAATCGGGATTTTATCGCAGAGAGTAACACATTATCGGTTAATTTACCTGTTACTAATGATTGGTTGATACGAATATTTTGTATCGTCATTGGTGTTATTTTTGTTTTATTTGCTTTGTTTCGTTTACGAAGATCCAATAAAAATTAGTTACTTAACCTTTTAATTACAAGAAGGAGATATTATGATGTTTTGGAAATTATACAACGCGATTACTTTAGGACAGCGTTATTATTTACTGCCCTTTCCAATTTTTTTATTTTTTTGTATCAGGAATTTTTTGTGTTTTTATGTTACGGTATCGTTTAGCCTGTAATTATTTTCATTTGAATCTGTTGAAAATTACGGCTATGGTCCGTTTTTTTGATTTTGGGGTCTCTCATTGTTGTATTTTTCATGCAGCCATCATGAAAGCCTTCAATTTTTCAAATATTTTTTGAGGGTTCTGCTCTGATTGCAGAAATGCCTTTAATTCTTTTTGTAAGAATTGTAATTTCATGTACTTACGTTTGTCCCGATGCGATGGGCGGCG
>JAITIZ010000458.1 GCA_031279215.1 Planctomycetaceae bacterium | reverse complement strand
GTTTTGTGCGGTACACAAAACACCGACTGCAATCGCAACAGCAACTACAGCACGTTTGAATTTTTCGAGAAAATTTTTAGTTGCACCATAACAGAGATTGGCACAACCTTTAGTAGAAGTTTTTTGGGGCGAATTACCTAAATTACCCCCCCCCCCCTCTGTTTCCTAGATTTTGTTGTTTTGTCATCATTGATAATCCTTTGACTAGTTGTTTTTCGAAGATGGAGACATCCCAATCTCCGATTGAATTGAAAGTTACTAACAGTTCACTTCCATGAAATGTCTTATCGAAATAAATATCAAATGAGCCGTAAAAAATTTTTTATACCTGGCATAATCAATAAATTCGTTATAGATTATCAGAAATTACCCAAATTCCCAATAGTGATCTCAAAATGTAATTATTCTGTGGAATTTTTGTTTTTTGATCTTAATCCCGCTAGGGGTGTGAAGTGTATAATCGTAGATGTGGCGAATCGCAACCTACAGCTCGGAAGCCTCCTCTCCTTTTTAACTCCCGCATGGGACAAGATTATCAGCCACAGTAATCATCATTCGGCGGGCTTGACCGATTCGCCGGAAAATGGGATAACACTCATAGAAATTTTCATTAGCTTCTGAAAATGATAAATCCAGAATCACCAAGAAGGGATTACCAGCGCAAAACCAATTGATTACTGATAGCAAAATCGCTGGTTGGCTACAAGAGCAATTAAGGAAAGAAATCGGAAAAAAATGATAACGTTCAAAAATTTTTTGAAAACATCGCCATAATGATAATCACCATAATGATAAGGGTACAAAAAAACTATTACAGCGGTATTAGTATCTATTCCAACAAACCAATTTTAAAATGTAATGAGTATGTTCCATTTATTTATTTTTCGTTCACTTTGGTATGACCGTTGGATCAATGCGGCGGTTCTTTTGGGAGTATTTTGCGCAACAGCAGTATTGACAGGAGCCTTGTTAGTTGGCGATTCCATGCGGGGCAGTCTCAAAGCCTTGACTTTGAACCGTCTTGAACAAATTGACACCGTTTTACTCGCCCCAGCATTTATAACACCTCCTGATTTTATTCCAAATGATTTTTGGATGGAATCTGTTCCGGTTATTTATCTTCCTGCTGTTGCCGAATCAGGCGGCAAGGTTTGCGGTATTCAAATTCTCGGCATCAAATATTTTGATAACAGTATTTTTGCTGATAATTTTTATGTTAATAATATTTCCGATAACGATATTATTGTCAACCGGACATTGGCAGAACAACTTGGTATTTCAACCGGTTCGGTGATTTCATTACGTCTTAATCCGCCGCAACAGATACCGCCAGAAAGTTCACTCGGACGGCGCGATCAATTGATACGAACGAAATTAACAGTCAATCTTGTTGCGCCGGATCATGGAATTAGCCGGTTTTCATTAAAAGCAGATCAACGACCGGAACCACTTCTTATTGTTCCGCTTTCTTGGCTGCAACAGAAACTTGGTGTTGGTGAAAAAATCAATACCGTTTTTTTTCCGACACAAAATTCGGAAACGATTTCAACAGAACAACAACGAAAATCACTTGAACAATTATTCAAACCAACTCTTGATGATTTTGGTATTACAGCGGAAATAAGAAACGAACAATATTATATTAAATCGACCCGTTTACTGTTCACAAAACCGCAAGCCGACGCTATTCAAAAAGCATTGCCAAACACTCAACCAGGGTTGCTTTATCTGGCAACATCAATTCGTGCAACAAAAAACAATCGCGAATCTCCTTATTCAACCATTTACGCTGCTAATATCAATACAACAAATAATGATAAAATAAGTATTGGTACAAATAATCTCAAAGATAATGAAATTATTTTAAACCGTTGGACAGCAGATGATCTTGATGCGGAAATTGGTGATGAGATTGAATTGACGTGGTTTGAGCCGGACAATGTAAATATTACAAAATTTAAAAAATTCAAATTAAGTGCGATTTTACCGATGGATGGATTGGGAGCGGATGCTCATTTAGTTCCTGAAATACAGGGTTTTACGGACGAGGAATCGATTGCCGATTGGGATCCGCCGTTTCCGTTTGACGCTAAAAAAATCCGTAAGAAAGATGAAGATTATTGGGACAAATATCGAGCTGCTCCCAAAGCATTCCTGTTATTAAAAACCGCCCGCGAACTTTTCGGAAGCCGTTTTGGAAATACAACAACCTTTTTAACAGAATACAACACAGAAACAATAAAAAATTGGGAACAAAAATTAACTCCTTCGGTCTTCGGATTGAATTTCATTCCCGTTAAAGAACAAGGTATAACAGCATCAGCAGGAACAACCCCATTTTCTGTACTGTTTTTATCCTTCAGTTTTTTTATTATTGCTTCGGCATTGATGTTGGTGTTGATGCTTTTCCGGTTGTCTGTTGACAGGAAAGCAAAACAAATTGGAATTTGTCTTGCTGCCGGTTGGACGCCGTTATTTATTGCCAAAGGATTGCTAATTGAAGGGGCCATTCTTGCGGTTGGGGGAGCATTTTTAGGAACGTTATTGAGCATCGTTTACGCCCGCTTGATGGTTTACGGTCTCACAACCTGGTGGGTCAATGCTGTAACTGTTCCATTTTTAACATTGTACGTTAATCCGTTAAGTCTCATCATCGGTTTTGTCAGCGGTTCCGTTCTTGCCGTCCTGACAATCACTTTAACATTACGAAAATCAGTCAGCTCTCCAATAAAATCATTGCTTGCCGGTACTCTATCAATTACAGAAACAGGAACAAAAAATTATTCGGGAACAAAGAATTATTTTTGTCAAAAAAAATTTCCGTTTCATTCTTATTGGTTTACCTTAATCATACTTTTGGTTATTTCGGTATTGATGTTAATCGGTTTTTCCGTACATTTCAACAATCCCGTTGTATGTGCCGGACTTTTTTTTAGTTTGGGAGTTTTGATTCTTGTTTCAGGTTTGCGGCAAGTTCATTATTATTCCTGTGCGGGCGGAAGCAATTCTCCTTTTATTCGTTCCCTTTTTAGTTTTGCCGTTTCGAATATTTCACGATATCCGGTACGCAATACGCTTTGTATCGGGTTGATTGCTTCAACCTGTTTTCTTATTCTGTCGATTAGTGTTTTTCAGATGGACGCTTCTTCATATTATTCGAAACAACAGTTAATTGCCGAAACACAATTTCCCGTTTACGAAAATCTGAACTCCTCCGAAGGACGCAGCAATATTTCGATACAACAATCAGATTCAATTTGGTTTGAACAAAATGCTATTCGGGTTCAGTCTTTTCGTGTTCGAGACGGAGACAATGCCGGTTGTCTGAATCTTTACCAACCACTCAACCCGCGTATTCTTGGTGTTCCGAAGGAAAAAGATTGGCCGGATTTGGATAAACCCATAACAATTGATGAAGACGGTATCCGTCGTGTTCCGATTTTTCTTGATACGAATACGGCGATGTATTCATTACATATTTACGGAGGTGTGGGCAGTTTTTATGAAATCGAGGACGGTCAAGGCGGAAAAATCCGTTGCGAAATTACCGGACTTTTGACCAATTCTTTATTTCAGGGCGATATTCTGATGAGTGAACAAAATTTATTAACACTTTTTCCTGATGTTGCCGGATACCGTTTTTTCATTGTCGATTCCAATCTTTCTGTTGATAAAAACGATCATGAGCTTGTTTCGTTTTTGTACCGGAACTTGGGTGATTATGGAGTTACGGCGGAGTCCAACACACATCGATTGCAACGTTTTTTTGCTGTACAAAATACCTATCTGGCAACATTTCAGAGTTTGGGCGGAATTGGTTTATTGCTTGGTTTGTTTGGACTTGCGGCGGTTCAGTTTCGCAATGTGTTTGAACGGCGCAAGGAATTAGCGTTACTGAACACGCTTGGATTCCGTCCAAGCCGGATTTTGCTCTTGCTATTGTACGAGAATTTTACGGTATTGTTTTTGGGTTTATTTCTGGCAATACTCGCATCTGTTTTTTCACTATTTCCGCAATTTTTATTCACTCAATGGAAAGTCAATCCGTTATCGGCGGCTATTCAGTTTTCTTGGCTTCTTGGCGGAATGGTAATAATTGGGGTGTTGTCGAATATTGCGGCGGCGTTGGCTGTACTAAAAATTCCGGTTGCCAAAGAACTTGCCGAAGAACATTAAGTTTCTCGGATAATTGTTTGGTAATATACTTATTGCAATTTAAATTCGGCACAATAAGAAGCAGAATTTTTGTCATTGTTTATTTTCGTCCGCTCATTGTTTATTTTCGTCCGCAGATTTTCGCAGAGATTCGCAGAGATTCGATCTTCGCGGATTTTCACGGATTCTTTTTTGAGGATAGGAAAGAACGAAATAAACAAAGGAAGAATAGACAAAAAATATTGTGGAAATTGCACTGGAACAAAATCAAAAAAATTGGTACGATTCCAACACAAAATGAAAAATAGGCAAAAAATTTTGTTTTTGGAGTTTATGTTCTGACTGTGATTTTGAAGGCGGTTTTAATTTTCATGTTTTTGGTTCGTTTATTGGGGTTATTTTTTTTGTCGGCATTTCTGAGTGGTTGTCATTGGGGCGGGGTGTTGAAACCGATCACGCCAAGTCAAATTCTTAGCAATGAACGAAGCCGTCTTGGGATTGCGGCGATGGAACGCGGTGATCTTATGGAGGCGGAAAAACGGCTTGAGGAAGCGGTTAAGCTGAACAAAAAAGATATTGATCATCGCCGTCATTACGCCGATGCTCTTTGGCAACGCGGAAAATATGAGGAGGCTCTCCGGCAACTTGGTGAAGCTGTTAAACGCGGCGGCATCAATGATGTTTCTTTACATCTTTCTCTTGCGGAAAAACATTTGATGTTGAATCATCTTTCGACGGCGTATTATCATGCGGATGTTGCGGTACGATTGGCGCCTCAGGAATACAAGGGTTGGGCATTGCGGGGTAAATCCGGTTGGCTTTTGGCGGCTGAAAAACAGGTTTCCGATTTACCGGAAGATGTTCAGCAATATTGGGTTCAGGCGAAAAACGATTATTATCGGGCATTATCTTTTTCGCCGAACAACCGTGATCTTTTACCGGAACTTGCGGCGGTACAAATGATTTGCCGTCAACCGGAACACGCATTGGCGACGTGGCAACATTTACAAGACCTTTTTCCGAAAGGCGGTGAACCGGCGGATCTTCTTCGCGGCAAAGCCGAAGCATTGATTGCTCTTCACCGGTTCGACGAAGCTATTCAGTGCCTCAACGACGCCCGCCAACGCGAACCGGAACATCCCGAAATAGAACAACGTATTCGTGAAGTAATTGCCGCAGCACAAAATTCCGCCATTAAATAAATTTAGTGGAGAGTGCCGCAGGCGGATTACGATCTAAACGGCAATAATTCCGCTAGCGAACACTCTCAACTTTCCACTATCAACTCTCCACTACTCTTAGCCCCGCTAGGGGGGTGAAATGCATAACCGGCGGTGAAGCGAAGCGCAACCGCCGGAGTAGGAACTCCTCCATTTTCCCAAAGCCCTGCAAGAGCGAGATAATAGTTAATGGGAACTTCTAAAAACGCGAATATTTGAGTTTATATTTTTTTTGCGGTGTGTTTCGTTGATTTTTTGAGGTGTCTCGGCAGTAGAATTCCTTTTCCTTCACGTATTCATCATTGATTTTATGACGAAAACGTGTGGATTAGGCGCGGTTTTCGTTATTTTAGCCTATTGATTGTTACCACTCGGCACATGTTACTGACCAGATTTCGCATTCCGATCCAGAATTTTGCACGTTTCAGTCCAATCGTTCTCAGTACTTCGTCCCCCATTCGTTTTTTTTGTGCCCCAAAAATGTGTTCGATCCGGCAACGAACACTCGATTTGATACGATTACAGAATTTTGCAACGGAGTTAAGGGATAATTTCGTACCCCTTTCTCACAAATCTGCGGGTTAAATCCGCGTTCTTTTAAGTCTTCCAAAATGGGGTTGTGTTCACTGCCGACGTAGGCGGAATCCAAAGTAATCTCTTGCCCCGGATAGAGGGGTTCGGGCGGCACAACCTCTAAACAAGGAATACTGTCATGGACAGCAGCATCGGTCACTTCATAATCAAGGATCGTTTTGGTATCCGAATCGACAAGTACATGATTTTTATAACCAAAATGTTTTTCATCATTCTTTTTCGTCCAACGAGCATCCGTATCTTTATGGCAACCCACATGCGGATCGGAAGTAAACCGTTCGGGAATAGAACCTCGCTTAATTTGATCATTTTCGGTACGGCTATTATGTTGTTTCGGAACTTCGACAAACGTACCGTCCATACTGCAACCGCCTTTCGCCGCCAAACCATGACGCGCTAATTCCTCGTGAAACAAGTCAAAGAGATGGCGTTCCATTTCTTGGTCTTTGAGTAATTCGGCAAAAAGCCAAATCGTGCGGGCATCGGGAACAGAGTCTGAAAACGACAACCCAAGAAATTCACGAAACGATAAACGGTTACGAATTAACAATTCCGTATTTTCATCGGAAAGATTGTAAAGAGTTTTCAGAATAAGAATCTTAAACATCAACAACGAATCAAAAGGAGGACGACCGCCTTTAGAAGGATCACGCGGAGAGCGAAGTGTACTAAGAGGAGCGAGAAAAATAGACCAATTGATCAAGATATTAAGCCGAACAAGAAAATCGTTCAGATGATGAATCTTGTCGAGTTGGGTTTCAATATCAAAAAAAGAAGGCTGACGGCTAGAATCGAACATGATAGAAAC
>JAITIZ010000324.1 GCA_031279215.1 Planctomycetaceae bacterium | reverse complement strand
CGGCGTGATGTGTCGGCGAAACATTGCCTGTCTTTGGATCATTCACGTAAAGTAATCTATCAGTGGAATTTTTGTTTTTTGCTCTTAACCCCGCTAGGGGTGTGAGAGTAGTTGATAGTTGATAGTGGAGAGTGGAGAGTGTCGCATGCGGAATGATGACCGTTTGGGTAGTAATCCGCTTGCGACACTATCCACTATCCACTATCCACTATCCACTATCAACTATCAACTATCAACTATCAACTATCAACTATTCGGGGCTTTGTTATGTTGGGCATTTTGACCGTAGGTTGCGCTTCGTTACACCTACGGTTATGCACATCTCGTCCCTGCGGGACTAAGAAAACATAAGAGATTAACGAAATGCCGCGAAAATAGAACCAAAAAAATTATTTCACTGATATATTACCACGTAAACAATAGTCCACAAAATGCCGAAATCACCCGAAATTTTTTACCGAAATTTTTTACCCATTATAATTACGACCAACCTGTGAACACCCGGCATGTTTTTATCAATTCGTGAAGGTGAGGAAATTTTGTAAGAGTTGTAAGCCTAATTTACCGGATTTTTCAGGATGAAATTGTGTTGCAATGATATTTTCATGCTTGAGAACAGAGGCAAATGTTACTCCGGCATAATCGGTTTGCGCCAGAATATGGGCAGGGTTATTCGGTACGGGATAATAACTGTGAACAAAATAAAAATCACTTTGATTTGTGATTTTCCGAAAAAAAACGGATTCCGCATTTTCCGGCGGCCAACAAACACTGTTCCAACCAATTTGCGGAACTTTATCCCAAAAATTGGTTGGTGAAAAACGTATGACACGCCCTGGTATCAAACCGAGCATTTCAGTTCCGTTGTCCTCTTCGGAAAAATTGAGAAGAACTTGCATGCCGACACAGATTCCAAGCAAGGGAATTCCGCGCCGTACAACATCACGAAGAGCATCATCGAGTCCCCATTTCTGAAGATTTTGCATTGCCGCGCCAGCCGCACCAACACCCGGAAAAATAACACGTTCCGCTTGGGAAACTATCTTCGGATCAGAAGTAATCGTTCCGGTAACTCCAATCGTTTCCAATGCCAATTTGACACTCGTTAAATTACCTGCCTTATAATCAATAATCGCAAACATAAAAAATTGGTAATATATCAGTGGAATTTTTATTTTGTAATCACTCTTACGGGGTAAACTTCCGTCGTTAACGGCGGGGCTTGCCTCGCCATGATCTTTTTCCTACGACGCCCTAAAAGGGCAACATACTGTAGTTGAGAGTTGAGAGTTGATAGTGGATAGTGTCGCAAGCGGATTACTACCTAAACGGCAATAGTTCCGCTTGCGACACTCTCCACTATCAACTTTCAACTCTCAACTATTATACTGCCCTTTCAGGGCGAAGACCTTTTTAAACTTAAACAATAATTCCACTGATATATTACAAAAATTGTAAAGAATTGTAAAGAGTTGATCGTGAAACATTGATAACGAAAAGTATTACAACTGGATGACACCATACACTTCTCGCTGTTAAAAACGACACATTGGGTTTTATAGACTATATTCGGGTATTCCATGTTCGAGATAAACAAATTCCGAAATCACCTGAAAATTTTTAGCCATTTTAACAACCAACCAGCGAACACTCGTTTTTTTGGGGCGAACTCCTTTTTATTGGCGGAAATTCTTTGAATTTTCCCATAAAACGCGGTTAATTCGTCCCAAATCAAAACGATTTCATTATATTTTAGACGATAGATTACTTATTGGGAACTTCTAAAAACCTAATGTAAAAATTTATTGTTAGAAGGAACGCGGTTGTCTCGACCGTATTTTAGGAGTTTTTTGTAAAAAAACAGAGCAGGCGAGACGCCTGCGTTCCTCCTAATATTAGTTTTTAGAAGTTACCGTTAGAAGGAACGCGGTCGTCTCGACCGTATTTTAGGCGTTTTTTGTAAAAAAACAGTGCAGGCGAGACGCCTGCGTTCCTCCTAATATTAGTTTTTAGAAGTTACCTCTTGTTAGAATCAGTTTGATCATTTGTAATATATCAGTGGACTAATTATAGAGAACAAGCATAGTAGCCCCGTTGGGGCGGGCGATTCAGTAAAAAATCCTGACGCCCCTATCGGGGCTAAGATAAAAAATAAAAATTCCACTGATATATTACGATCATTTTACTTGATCACTTTACTTGATCACTTTACTTGATCATTTTACTTGATTACTTTACATTTTATTATTTCAGTACAATGAACCCTTACAACACTTTTACAATTAATGGTCAACGATTTAGTTATTGTTCGTTGGCGTCGCTTGGCATTGATCTTTCGGCAATTCCTTTTTCGATTCGGATTTTACTTGAATCGGTATTACGCAACAGTGATGGTTTCCAGATTACGGAGCGGGATGTTAAAAATCTTGCTGGTTGGACGCCGGAGGGGATTACGAATATTGAAATTCCTTTTAAGCCGGCACGGGTGTTGCTTCAGGATTTTACTGGTGTTCCGGTGGTGGTTGATCTTGCTGCGATGCGTTCTGCGATGAAACGTTTGGGCGGTGATCCGAATAAAATTAATCCATTAATTCCGGTTGATCTGGTTATAGATCATTCGATTCAAACTGATTTTTATGGTTGTCGTGATGCGTTGGCGAAAAATGTTGATCTTGAGTTCCACCGTAACACAGAACGCTATGCTTTACTCCGTTGGGCGCAACAATCACTCAATAATTTTCGGGTGATACCGCCGTCTGTTGGAATTATTCACCAGGTCAATCTTGAATTTCTTGCTGATGTTGTTCATTTATCTTTACGTTCTGGTTCGGATTGTTTGTTATATCCTGATTCGGTTCTTGGGACTGATTCGCACACGGTGATGATTAACGGACTTGGCGTATTGGGTTGGGGAGTGGGCGGTATTGAGGCGGAGGCGGTTATGCTTGGTCAACCGTATTACATGCTTGCGCCGCAAGTTGTCGGCTTTGAATTAACCGGTTCACTGCAACCTGGTGTTACCGCAACCGATTTGGTATTAACCATAACGGAAATCTTACGGCATGAGGGAGTTGTTGGTAAGTTTGTCGAATACTTTGGTTCCGGTGCGTTGGCAATGCCTTTAGCTGACCGTGCGGTCCTTGCCAATATGGCGCCTGAATACGGTGCAACGATGGGATTTTTTCCTGTTGATGACCAAACACTTCGATTCCTTTATGAGACCGGACGTGATCCGCAACATATCAAAATTGTCGAAACTTATTGTAAAGAACAACAACTTTTCAATTCGCCAGATCAGCCGTTGCCGAAATACTCTAAAATTCTAACACTTGATCTTTCGACAGTTCAAAGGAGTTTAGCGGGACCCAAAAGACCTCAAGATCGGGTTGCGCTTTCAAGCATGAAAGAAAACTTTGTGAATACATTGACAACACCAATCAAAGATCGTGGTTTTGGTTTTTCCGTTTCCGAGATAAATCAAACAAGTTTTATTGTTTATCCGGTCAATGAAGATCAGACCAATAAAGATCATTCGACAATTCGTGTTCCTATTCGTCATGGGGTTCTTGTTATTGCGTCGATTACGAGTTGTACGAATACGAGCAATCCTTCTTTGATAATTGCTGCGGGTTTACTTGCCAAGAAGGCAGTTGAAAAGGGGCTTCGAGTTCCGCGTTTTGTGAAGACGAGTTTTGCGCCGGGGTCGCGTGTTGTTGCGGATTATCTTGCTCAATCGGGTTTGGACGAACCTTTGAAAACGCTTGGTTTTCATATTGTCGGCTATGGTTGTATGACGTGTATTGGAAACAGCGGTGCGTTACCGCCGCCGGTGGAAAAGGTTATTGTTGAAAACAATCTTGTTGCTGCTGCCATATTAAGTGGTAATCGGAATTTCGAAGGTAGAATCAATCCGCTTGTGAAAGCCAATTATCTGGCAAGTCCGTTAATGGTTGTTGCTTATGCGTTGGCTGGACATATTGATTGCGACCTGACCGCCGAACCGCTCGGCAACAGTTTGAGCGGAACGCCGGTTTTTTTGCGTGATATTTTGCCGACGGATGAAGAGATTGCGGAAGCGGTACGATTGGCGGTTGATCCTGAAACATATCGTCGCAGTTATAAGAATGTTTTCGATTCTAATAAGGAATGGAATACGATTCCGAGTGAATCTTCAAAGTTATTTCGTTGGGATACAGCAAGCACATATATTCAGGAGCCGCCGTTTTTAACAGACATGAACCTTGAACCGCCGGTACAAATTCCGGCGATTGAGCGGGCGCGTTGTTTAATTGTGTTGGGCGATTCCGTAACTACCGATCATATTTCACCGGCGGGTTCGATCAAACCGGATTCTCCGGCGGGTAAATTTTTAATTGTATCTGGGGTTCCGGCGTCGGCGTTTAACAGTTATGGTTCCCGCCGCGGCAATGACCGAATTATGGCGCGGGGAACTTTTGCCAATATTCGGATTCGGAACTTGCTGGTACCGGGGACAGAAGGCGGAATGACAAAACATTTTCCGAGCGGTCAAATATTATCGGTTTACGATGCTGCAACCGAATACCGTAAAACGGTAACTCCGTTAATTGTGTTAGCCGGAGCGGAATATGGTACGGGAAGCAGTCGTGACTGGGCTGCCAAGGGAACAGCGTTGCTTGGGGTTAAGGCGGTTATTGCGTCTGGTTTTGAGCGGATTCATCGTGGAAATCTTGTGGGGATGGGAGTTTTGCCGTTGGAATTTGTTCACGGAGCAACATGGCAATCACTCAATCTGACCGGTGAAGAAGAATTTACAATCCCCGAAATTGGTAAAGATTTTGTGCCGGGAAGTGAGATTACCGTCAAAGCAGAACGTGAAGTCAAAGCAAATTTGTTTAGTGAAACGGAGTTTCGGGTTAGGGTTCGTATCGACACGCCTGTTGAATTACAATATTACCTGAACGGCGGTATTTTGCAAACTGTTCTTCGTAAAATAATTGAGAGTTGAAAGTG
>JAITIZ010000302.1 GCA_031279215.1 Planctomycetaceae bacterium | reverse complement strand
TATTGTTCCTTTCCATTGCGTTGATAATAAGCCAATAATCTGATCGCCCTTTCAGGGCTTCGGTTTAGGTTGGTATTGTTACCCACCCCGTTGGGGCGGGCTAGAATACAGACGCCCTTTCAGGGCTACTATGGTTGTGATCTACAATAATTCCACTGATAGATTAAGTTTAATGAAAGCACAAATAAAACCCCGAATTGATTTGCAAAACAGAACGAAACTTGAAACGGTTATTCCGTTACGGACTCCGTTTATTATCAATATTGATCCATCCGACAAATGTAATTTTCGATGCAAATTTTGTCCGACCGGCGATAACGAATTGATGAAAAAGACCCAAGGGCGCGGTCATGGAAATATGAATTTTGAACTTTATAAAAAGGTTATTGATGATCTTGGCGAGTTTGGGGATAAAATCAAAGTGATTCGTTTGTACAAAGACGGAGAACCGTTACTGAATCCGTATTTTGCTGAAATGGTGCAGTATGCCAAAAAGTCCGGTTATTGTAACAGAGTGGATACCACAACCAACGCTTCCCTTTTAAACCGTGAGTTGAGTTTGAACATTATTGATGCCGGACTTGATCGTATCAACATTTCTGTTGAAGGTATGAATGAGTTACAGTATGCGGATTTTTCACAGTATAAAATTGATTTTCAAAAATTTGTTGATAACATCCGTTTTTTTTATGAACACCGTAAGCAATGCGAAATGATTATTAAGATCAACGGCGATATTTTAACAGAGATGGAAAAACAGCAATTTTATAACATATTTGGCGATATTACCGACGGCATTTTTATTGAAAGTATTATGGATTGTTGGCCAATGTTTGAACAAAAAAAAGTAATGATTAACGAAACAAGAGGTATTTATGGAAACGAAATCAAAGAAGTACTTGTTTGTCCTTATGTTTTTTATTGCCTTTACATCAACTCTGACGGCAGTTATAGTTTATGCTTTCTGGACTGGTCACGAAAAATGATCTTGGGTAACGCAAAAACATTATCGCCCAAACAAGTATGGAATGGTACGGAATTAAAAGAATATCAAAAAATGTTCTTGCGCGGTGAACGCCTATCACATCCCATTTGTAAAAATTGCGGTCAGTTAAAACAAGGACAACCAGATAATATTGATACGTTTGCCAATAGTCTTTTAACTAATTTTGAAACTTAAACATGTAAGACCCATGAAAGCCGTAATTAAATATCGGGTGAATACAGAAGAGCATGTCCTATTAGGTGAAGTTGCTCCATTGAATCAGCCTTATGTTTTACTTATTGATCCCTGTAATCGCTGTAATTTTCGATGTAAATTTTGTCCCACCGGAAATCATCAACTTATTAAATCAACAGGCCGGTTTCAGGGAATACTCGATTTTGATTTGTTTAAAAAGATTATTGATGATTTGAAAGAATTTGACGAACCAATAAGAGTACTTCGATTATACAAAGAAGGAGAACCTCTGCTTAATAAAAATTTTTCTCACATGGTAAAATATGCGAAACAATCAGGGCTGGTAAAAAAAA
Source organism: Planctomycetaceae bacterium (assembly GCA_031279215.1). Lineage (GTDB taxonomy): Bacteria > Planctomycetota > Planctomycetia > Pirellulales > Thermoguttaceae > WRKP01. The sequence continues at coordinate 3,060 of JAITIZ010000302.1, read as the reverse complement.
TCGATACAACAACTAATGGTTCCCTTTTAAATCCAGAATTAAATAGAAAAATTATTGACGCCGGATTGGGACAAATCAATATTTCGGTTAATGGAGTCAACACCGATCAAATTTATTATTATACCGGAGTACGTATTGATTTTGACAAATATGTTGCAAATATAAGAGACTTATATGAAAATCGCGGTAATTGTGAAATTTCAATTAAGGCAATTAAAGAAAATTTAACAGACGAAGAACAAAAACAATTTTTTGATATTTTTGGGGATATTTCAAATCGGATTGTTCTTGAAAATTTATCTCCGGCGTGGCCGCAATTCCAATTTCATGAAGATATAAAAATGGAATTTTGTTGCGGAAATTATGGACAAGAAATTATACCGCGACAAATATGTCCTTATATTTTTTATATTATGGTTATCAATACCAGCGGTAAGGTCAGTACCTGTGTGGGTGATTGGCCAAACCGACTTATTATGGGCAACATTAAAACACAATCGGTAAAAGATGTTTGGTTGGGTCGAGTCTTGAATGACCTTAGAATTAATCACCTTAAAGGGCATCGGTCAGATTGTACTTTCTGCCGTGATTGTGAAGTCGTAACACATGGAACCTTGGATAATATGGATGATTATGCGGACAAAATTTTATTTAGGATGGGAGTACAAACATGAAAGTACTATTTATCGGCGGTAACGGGAATATTAGTTGGTATTGTGTTCAAGAGTCTCTCCAGATGGAACATGAAGTCTGGATTTTGAATCGAAATGCAACCTCGAAAACCCGCCGTGATATTCAACCGGAAGTCCATAAATTAAACGGCGACATAAGAAATCGCAACGAAATCACAAACCTATTAAAAAATAAAACATTTGATGTTGTTGCAGATTTTATTTGTTACAACAAAGAGCATGCCGAATTGGATATTGAACTTTTCAGAGATAAAACGAAACAATTTATTTTTATAAGTTCTGAGTCGGTCTATAAACGGGAATCAAAAAATTTACCTTATCAAGAAAATTGTCCGCAAAATGATCCTTTTTCTTCTTGTTCCTATATTGCCGGAAAAATATTAGCGGAACAAACTTTTTTAAAAGCATATCAAACGTTCCGATTTCCTGTTACGATTGTACGTCCGGGTTATACTTATGATACGATTGTACCGGTTGCTTTGGGAGGTAATTGTTTTACCGCACCTAATAGATTTATTCATGGAAAACCGGTACTCATCGCCGGTGATGGTACCAATTTATGGACATTTACTCATTCGAGTGATTTTGCCTCTGCTTTTGTAAAACTTTTAGGAAATAGAATAACAATTGGTGAAGCTTTCCATATTACTTCGGATGAATGGTTGACCTGGAACGAAATGACCCATATACTACTTGATACGTTGAACATAAAATATCCTCAATATATTCATATTCCTTTCCAAGCGGTGCTTCATTCAAAATTGGCGGTCAATCAAAAAGATATGTTGTATCAAAAAATGTGGCATAATATTTATGACCTCTCTAAAATAAGACAGTTGATTCCTGATTGGAAAATCAAAGTTCCTTTTAAACAAGGGATTAAACAAACTATTGATTGGCTCTATGAAGATAAAATCCGATGCAGAATCAATACAAATCTTGATGAATTACTGGAAGAACTAACAATAAAATATAAAGGACAAAATTATGAAACGTAAATGTCCGGTGTGTCATTCTGAAAAAAATGAATTTCTCTCTAATTTATGTGGAAATATGTCAATTATGGGAGAAAGTTTTCCGAATTGTTGTAGTGTTAATGTAACATGTTCTTGTTGCGGGTGCGTGTATGTTGATATTGATACCACACAAGAAGTTTTTTCAAAATATTACAACTCTGATATGAGTCGGGGAATAGATTATTACTCAATGTTCGGAGTCAAAGAGACGCAGGAATATTATGAACATATTTTTGATTCCATTAAAAAATATATTACTTTTGACAGTGATATTATGGATTTGGGATGTGGATTGGGTGATTTTACAAAATTTCTGACAGAGAGAGGATACAGAAATGTACTGGGAGTTGATCCGTCAGAACGTAATATTGAAACAGCACGAAAAAAAGGAATTAACTGTATTCAGGCGGACAGTTTTTCGGATGATCCCAATCTGATAGGTAAATTTGATTTCATTATCTTCAGTCATACTCTTGAACATATTTTTGATACATTTTCCGCATTGGAAAATGTCAAGAGGATGCTTAAGCCTAATGGTATTATTTATATTGAAGTACCGGATGCGTCAAAATACTGTGATGTGGATTTTTCTCCTTATTTTTTTCTAACTTATGAACATGTTGTCCATTATACTTATGAGATATTGCCTAAAATTGCCGGTTGTTTTGGTTTTGATCTGATTCAGTCGGAACAGTTTCTCAAAGCAGCAAGTTATTACGTTTTGTACGGTTTATTCAAAAACGGCGGTCAATATCAACCAGTACACTATAACGATACAACAAAACTCGCAATACAACAATATTTAGAGTGTTGTAAAAATAATTTGAAAATATATATAGAAAAATTGGAAATAAGTCAGGAAAAATTAATTCTATGGGGAATAGGAGCATCGACAGCACTATTACTTACAGAAACATTTAATAAATGTAATGTTATCAAACTTGTTGATTATAATCCTTCAAGACAAGGATTGTGGTTTGACATCGGTAAGAAAAAATTAATGATAGAACCTCCCGAATCAATTACAGATCATGATGCAACAATATTTGTTTTGCCTGTTATGTATAAAGATTCCATTATTAAACAAATTAAATCACTTGGATTAACAAATAAAATAGTAACATTTGGATAACAATTATGATCATGAGTGTTATTGATTCAATTTGTAATATATCAGTGGAATTTTTATTTTTCACTCTTAACCCCGCTAGGGGTGGAGAGTAATTGATAGTTGATAGTGTCGCATGCGGAATTATTGTCGTTTAAGTAGTAATCCGCTTGCGACACTCTCAACTATCAACTATCAATAATCTCGCCCCGTGCGGGGCTTTGACAAAGGCGAGGAGGTTCTG
>JAITIZ010000273.1 GCA_031279215.1 Planctomycetaceae bacterium | reverse complement strand
GTTGCTGATATTCGGCGAGAATGCCGGCAAGTTTGTCTATAAAAACAGACTGCTTTGTCAACATATAACGGCTTCGATCAATAAGAAAATAAAGGTTAACAGTATTAGGTTTCATAAATGTAAAATCCTTCTTGAAACTTTTTGATAGGTGTTTCTGAAATATAATTAATAGTATAGTAATATTTCAGGGTAATTTTCCTAGCGTTCACAGGCTGGTTGTTGATTTAGGTAAATTTTTATAGGCGAAATCGACCAACATTTATTATTGACAGATTTGCTGAATAAACAAAGTCTTGGAAAAAACAGATTTAAAAATAACGAGTCTATCGCTTAAAATTGCGATTTCTTTTGAAATTCTACCCATTTTAACACACTAATTTACCAAACACAAGGAAAGTTTTCATTTTTTATTTTTGTCAGAAGGTTTTACTGTCAAAGTAATTAGGAATTTGAAAACTACACCATACCGCCAAAAACGTAAAATCAATAGGAACTAATTACAAATTAATTAAAATGTTTCAATAGCCTCGGCAACCTGACGGCGGATTTCATAAATTTTGTACGGATTGGGTAGTATTTTTGATGAGAACCGTCCGGTCGGCGAAGGACAATCAATTATCGTTTTCGCCGATTCCAATGCCGTTTCCATTTTTGAAACATCTTTACCGGATTTTTTTGCCTTTTCAATGAGTTGCGAAAGCATATAAAAATATTCAAAATCCTCAACACCTTCACGCGCCTGAGCAAACCGCACCGACGTAACAATTTTTTCCGAACCAACCGGTTTGCCCGGATAAATCATGTAACCGTCGCCATTAGGATAGCGAACCCAATAATATTCGCCCGGTGTTGAAGTTTGATGAATGTACGCATGAGAACCGTATTGATACGGATCATACGTCAGCCACGCCGCTCCCCAAAATTCATAAGCCTCCGCTCCATATTTGAAGCAATAATAAGGCAGAAGACGTTCAATAGCACAATACGGCGTGTCCAGACAAAGCATTCCGTCCGTTGTAAACCATATTTTTGAACCATGTTGCTTAATTTCGTTCATTTTTTCAACCGGCACAATACCGTAATGACCAATTCCCCAAATATTCAACGAATCAGCCCACTCCGGAATATAACGCCATGTACTCGAATAAATCGGAATATTCGGATCAATTTCATGAATCATTTCACAAACCGCCTTCATCTGAACAATAATGTTCGGCGTCCAATAATTCGGTTCGTCAGAAAGATACAACACCAATTTGTCCGCCCAACCTTTTTGTTTAATATGATTCCAAAATTCCTGAAGGTATGCCTGGTAACGTTTTTTATATTCAGGACGAAGTTGTGAAAAATCCGTGTTTTCAAAGGGCCAATCGCCGGAATATGGTTGTTCACCGAAAAACTGTTTCGGCGGATGTCCCCAACCAAAAAGGTACAAAATCCATGGAGCATAAAAAAAACGGACTTTTCGTTCATCAATATACCATGCGGCGGCTTTGTCAAATTCCGTCCAATCAAATACAAATTTTCCATCCTTCCATTCCGCCTTCGGAGTAACATTAAATGTGTCCGGCGCGAGACGGTTGTCCGTCATCAATTCGACGATTTCGTTATTGAAATCATTGAGCGGCTTTCCCCAATATTTTGAACTATTCGGTCCGAACCGGACATCATAAATTGCCGAAATATGATTTTCATCCGGCAGCATAAATTTCCAAACAGTAAAATTAAGCGGTTTTTCGTACACTGTTTTGCCGTTGTCAAGCAATTCGATTTTACCCGAATAATTGCCCGGCGGAGCATTTTTTGGAACAGACCATGTAATCCATGCGGCTTGTGTTTGATTCGGTTGCAATATTAAAGTGTCCGTTGGTAAAAGCGGATCAGCCCAAAGACCCGCCCAACCATCGCAACCCGGTGCGGATATGGGTGTTTTACGATACCATTTTTCAATTTTTGTGTTATAATAATTCGTCGGATAATCAACAGGAACATAACCGGCAATATTGATTTCAAAATCACTCAACACAAAATCAACTTGAGAAATTTCCGATGTGTTACGGGAAATATGGTGTTGCGGCGGAGTAACACGAATTTGAAGTTTTTTCGCAGTTCGGTTTCGTAACGCTAATTGAATCGGTTCTTTTTCGTTTCGCGCCGCTTCAAGATGAAACAATTTTTGTACTGATACGGTTTGCGGCGGAATTGTTTGCGGAAACACTTTAACAATCGCCGGAACTTGCCAAACCAACGGTTTATCGTCCGATAACGGGTAATAACTTTCACGTTCAATCTGTTGCGCAAAAAGACCGTCGAAGACAGAGATATTATCGTGCCAAAGTGTTCCGCTGGAATTCATGCTCAGATGAATCGTCATAAACCGTGCGTCCGGCGGTGTTTGGAATACTTCGCCAACTCGTGTCCAGTCGGTCGTTCCTGAAACCTCCTGATTGAACGAAGTCATCGACCCGTTTTGCGTCAACTTACCGTCAGCGGTGTGAAAATGCAAATGAATCCGCGCTGCAGTATTTTTCGTACGCAACCAACCTTGTACAAAATAAGCACAATTCGGTTTAACCGGAACTCGTTGCGTCCAACCTCGCCAACGAGCCGGAATATTTTCATCAACATCTAACCGTACACAATATTTTCCGAAACGAACAATATCCGGCGATGTTTCAAGCGAATACCGAATACCTTCCGGCGGATTTTTATCGTTGCGCAACCAATTGACCGGATAACCATCTTGCGGTTCTTCTTCAAATTCTCCGTTTTTCACAAGATTCGGCAGTTCGGCAAACGGATCAACAACCGTCTGTAACTCCGGATGCGCCGTGTCAGCCGCTTTGCCAAGAGCGTTCTGTTGAAGATTCAGACCGTGCGGAATTTTCGTTTCATCAAACCGATAATAAATATTGAAATATTTAACCGTTTTAGCCGGAACAGTAATTCGTGCGGAAATCCGTTGATTTTCCGAGTCAAGAAGTGTTACAGGAATACGTTTGCCCTCTTCGTCAAGAAATAAATCGGTTAATGTTCCCAAAAGTCCGTGAGCCAATGTCCCCTGAAGTGTCATTAAAACCGGAACATTATTTATCGGTTTGTCCGAAGTATTGACGATACGAAAAGTCGAACGGCATTGATAATCCTTGTCCGTGTTCAACCAAACCGGATTGGCGGAAATAATTTTGTACGGAATATTTTGAATTTCGCCGATATGAATATTGGGTACATCACCGTCGGTTAATTTTTCGAGAGAAACATTGTCAAACCATGCAGTTCCGGTTCCGTAAAGAACCGTTCCGATAGCCGCCAGTTCGGATTCCGGCGGAACGGTAAATTCAAAAACAATTTCCTTCCAATCAAAAGTTCCATCTCCGGCTTTACGTACAGAATTGATAAGTTGTGTATTTTTTTCGTTACCAACATGGAGAAACCAACCGGCACTGCCTTCAACATTTTCACCGCGAACCCGCGCAGAAAACCGGTATTTCGCACCGCTTGTTACGGAAAAATTGTTTTGACGTACCGCAAACCAACTAGGTTTGGTTCCCTGCTTGATAACAGTTTTGAGCATTTTCGTACCGGAATATGGTTTAACAGTTGATTCACCGTTCAAGTCTTCACTGATCCAAAAATTCCGGCAGGCGTCATCATTGGGATCGGCATTCCATGCGTCAGGCATTTCACCATCGCCAAGTTCAAAATCACCATTAAAAAAATCTGTTTTTCTGTTAAGATAATCAGGAACCGCTGCTGCTTTTTCGTTGCCGAAATAGATAAAAAAGTTTGCCGTTTTATGCGGTTCACAATCAATAGGAATGACAATATTCACCTCGTTCGGAAGCAAACCGGTCAAAAGTTGTTTTCCGGCAGCGGAATAAATATCAAAAAGCAATTCCTGTCCTTTTTCGTTTGTAACACGAATTTCATTGACATTTATTGAAACATTATCAGGAAGGTTCTTGATAATATTCTCTAACCGGATTGACGTTGGTTTACCATACATCGGTGTTTCGGTACGATTTTCAATGGACACAGGAATCCGGTATGCCCAAACACCGCCGCCGTCAAAAACAAGCGATGTTGACCACGCAGCCTCTTCCGCAAAAGAAAAAGTTCCAAAAATACAAAATAATACCGTTAATAAAATTTGTTTCATTTTTAGTTAATCAGTTGAAGTTAATGATTTATAGTTAATAATATCGCATGCAGATTACTACCCAAACGGCAATAATTCCGCTTGCGGCACTTTCCACTATCAACGATACACCATCAACAACGATCTGCCTTTGGGGGCAAATTCATGTTGATGTGTAAATGGGTATCATTATTTAAATAGACAATTTTACATTCATAGTACGATGCGTATCTCAATGATGTTCCTTGAACACTTAATTGATACGTAATTCTTATTCGGTAACTGTTTTCGTGTTATCCGGTTTAACTTGAATTGCTAATTCGCCGAGTTGTTTTGCTGTAACAGGACTTGGAGCTCCGGTCATTAAATCAGCCGCTTTGGTCGTTTTCGGGAACGCAATACAATCACGAATATTATCCAAACCGCCAAACAACATCACCAAACGGTCAAGACCAAGTGCAATACCGCCATGCGGCGGAGCACCAAATTGTAACGCATTGAGCAAAAAACCAAACTGCTCTTTGGCAGTTTCCATTGATAAACCCAAAAGATCAAACACTTTTGATTGAACCTGCGAATCGTGAATCCGAATCGTTCCCCCCCCCACTTCAAAACCATTCAGTACAAGATCATAAGCCTGAGCTCGAATTTTTTGGGGAGCCAATGCTTCAGGGTCAGTGTTTGTGAGATAGGGCAAATCACTTTCCAACGGAGCAGTGAATGGATGATGTATTGCAATCCAATGTTGTTCTTCGGCATCCCAGTCAAACATCGGAAATTGTACCACCCAACAGAAATTCATTTCGTTTGGATCAATTAATTTCAGTTCCGCCGCCAAACGACGCCGTAACCCATTCAATACTTTACATGTTACTTCAAAAGTGTCCGCCGAAAAAAGTAAGAAATCATCTGCTTCAACATGAAGACGTTCTGCGATCTGTTGAAGTTGGGTAGCGGTAAAATTTTTCGCAATTGGTCCGGTTAATATTCCTTGTGTATCCGCTTTGAGCCATGCGATACCTTTAGCCCCAAACTGTTCGATCACCCAATTATTAAGACCGTCAATATCTTTTCGTGAATACTTTGCGGCAACTCCTTTGGCATTTATTGCCCGAATCCGCCCGCCCGAATCCGCAACACTTCGGAAAACACGAAAATCAACTTCTTTTGCCCAATCGGTCAGGTCAATGAGTTCCATACCAAACCGAAGATCAGGCGCATCATGTCCAAACCGTTCCATCGCTTCATCGTAACTCATTCTCGGAATTGGCAACTTTAGTTCACGCCCTAAAATTTCTTTCATAAGACGCAACATGAGACCGCTGATAATTTCAATAACGTCCTCACTGTCAACAAAGGACATCTCAAGATCAACTTGTGTAAATTCCGGTTGCCGGTCAGCTCTCAGGTCTTCATCGCGGAAACATCGGGCAATCTGGAAATATCGGTCATATCCGGCAATCATCAAAATTTGTTTGTAAAGCTGCGGAGATTGCGGCAAGGCATAAAACTGACCTTGAGCCACACGGCTTGGAACCAAATAATCCCTGGCTCCTTCCGGTGTACTTTTACCAAGCATAGGCGTTTCAATTTCAACAAAATAATGTTCGTCAAAATAATCACGCAACACTTTGGTAATTCGATGCCGTAACATCAATGTTTTCTGCATAACAGAACGCCGAAGATCAAGATAACGATATCGAAGCCGTGTTTCTTCAGCAGGCAATTCTGGAGCGGAAGGCTGAAACGGAACAATTTCAGTACGACTCAATACTACAATTTTTTCGGCGTTTACTTCGATTTCACCGGTTAGAATTTTTTTATTGACAATACCTTCCGGTCGAAGTTGAACTGTTCCGGTAACTTGAACAACATCCTCTGGATGAAGTGAACGAACCGTCTCAAACATTTCATCGTTGATCCCTTGCAAAAAAACAATTTGCGTTAAACCATACCGGTCTCTCAAATTGATAAACAAAACACCGCTATGATCGCGGACAGAATCAACCCAACCGGCAAGCGTTACCGAAAAACCAAGATCGCTTTTTCGTAATTCACCACAAGTTTTTGTACGTAACAAATTTAAAACTCCTTTTGTAATAATAATTAAAATTAATCTGTACTTTCCGAAAAACGGTATTCGTTAAATATGATACTGTTTCAGCAGAATATTTATAACAAATCGTTTATGATCCTGCCGCTCTTACAAGTCATTGGTTTGTGTTTGTATTTTAACCTAGCCCATTTTACTTTCTATTTTACCCATATCAGTAAAAGCCGTATTTTTAATTGTTTGTGAAAAATAGTTTGTGTGTTGTTTCATAGTTCGCAATCAAAATATGCGTTGCTGCAGATTTGAACCGATTGCGGATATTAACGGTATAATTTTTAGCATATTCATCAATAATCATATCGCCGTAAAGTTTTTCTGTAAGCGGCGTTCTGCCGATAACAAGTAATGCTTTGCAATTCAAATTTTTAAAATCTTCAGCAAGAATCGTATGACAATTATCGTTGAAACCATCTTGGTACTCTTTGTTTCCATAGTCGGAAAAAATACAATTATAAGGCGGGTCTAAAAACATAAAATCATCGGATCGAGACATTTTAAAAATGTTTTTGTAATCAGAATTGTATATTTCGGCTTTTTTCAAAAGTTCGCTGTGTTGTCGTGTAACTAATCCTGTGACTGAGACAATTGGGGTTCACCAAAGGTCGCATACCATCGATCCGTCCGATATGCCACTTCTTCCTGATGGGTTGTAAAAATTTCTTCTAAACCATTTTTCATCTAAATTAATCTCCTTGGGGTGAATAGAAAAAAAATACTATAAACAAAAAATCCCAAAAAACAAGAGCAAAACGAATTATTGTTAAATTTTTGTAGAAAATTCTCGCTTGTTTAAGGTCTAGTCTGTTGAATCTTCTGGTTGATGGATCGTAGTAGCGTTGACGTAAGTATTGTTGACCGATCTTTGAGTCGAATTGTTCGCCGCTGTACAGGAATTTAGTTAATGAATAGGGCTGTGAACAGTCGTTTACATGTTTTCTTAAATCTTTATAAAACAAAGGCTTACACCGAACATGAAAGAGGCAGGCAATGTTTCGCCGAAACATTGCGGCGGCGTACTCGACGACTTGACTTTGTTTATGGCTGGAAATTGAAAAACCCAATCAATACATTGCAACCTGCAACCCTTCGGCAAAAGGTTGTCTACCCTGGGTTTAACTAAATTTAACAAATTAACAAACCAGACCGGGAACATTAGGAAAAATTTTGATTTCTATTTCTATTGGGAACTTCTAAAAACCTAATGTAAAAATTTATTGTTAGAAGGAACGCGGTCGTCTCGACCGCATTTTTAGGCGTTTTTTGTAAAAAAACAGGGCAGGCGAGACGCCTGCGTT
>JAITIZ010000258.1 GCA_031279215.1 Planctomycetaceae bacterium | reverse complement strand
AACGCAGGCGTCTCGCCTGCCCTGTTTTTTTACAAAAAACTCCTAAAAATGCGGTCGAGACGACCGCGTTCCTTCTAACAATAAATTTTTACATTAGGTTTTTAGAAGTTCCCTTAAGTAGAATTTTGACCGTAGGTTGTGCTGCGCTACACCTACGGTTATGCACATCTCGTCCCTGCGGGACTAATAAAAAAATATATTACGGAAATTCCACTGATATATTACGAGTAGATTAAAATTATTCCACTGATATATTACAAGGTAAATAACTTTTTGCCGAAAAGTTTTCACCCGCAGTTACACCGAACAGTTTTGCTATTAGAGTTGTACGCTGTTGGTTTTTAATTGTAAATATTCAATAGAATTTTTGTAGATACCAATCATCAAAAAAACTCCAATAAGGACGAGAGAGTAGTTGATAGTTGAGAGTGGATAGTGGATAGTGTCGCATGCGGAATTACTACCTAAACGGCAATAATTCCGCTTGCGACACTATCCACTCTCAACTATCAACTATCAACTACTTTCTCGGGGTTAAGAATAAAAAATAAAACGCTACGAAATAATTACCGTTTTTTTTATTTTAGAAAGGGGTCTTCTGTTTTGGCGGGCGATGCGGGAACGGATGTTGAAATGGTCGAATCACTCGATACAATCGTTGTACTTTTACCTTTTTGTTTTTGGTAGAAATACGTTGTATTTTCATTGACCAGATGAATATTGGCAACAGTACAGATGACTTCCGTACGAATCCGATGATTTCCCGGTTTCTCTGCTTTGGCTTTAATTTTTAACACGATATTTTGTCCTGACGTGATGATTGGAATTTTATCGAAAAAGACTTGCCCATCACTCATATAAGCGTTTCCGCCATCAACTCCGCACGGTTCCAACCCTCCTCCGAATGCCGCTTTGATTTCGACATTTTCTGCTGCTTTTGTTCCGCGATTGACCACATTCAATGTGTACACCGCTTCATGCTCTATTTCGATGGGGCCTTGCGGATTTTCAACTTCCAGTTTTAACTCAACAATCGCTTCCGCCTCAAAGGAACCGGTACAACTTGCGAGTTCACCGCTTTTATCGCCGATGGAAGTTTCCAATTTACATATTCCCTCACGTTTGGGTTCACAAATCACCGAAGCCGAAAAAACATCACCCACCAAAATAGAATCAATTTTCCAAACAATTTGGTTTTCCGAAGTCAATTCACCACCGGAAGTACTTGAAATAAATTTGGCACCCAAAGGAATTGCCGCCGATAACACAATATCCCGTGCTGCGGCATTACCAATATTCTGAACCTTAATCTGAAACTCCGCCGGACTGCCGACAAACTGAACCATTGGTGAATCAACCGCCATAACAATATTAGGACGTAAAACATTGACCCGTTTATTCACTCTGGCAGTAATATCATATTGACCGGTTGCCTGAATATTGATGTCGATATGTTCCTGTTTGCCTGTCCAGACTTCAACATCAATCATTTGCTCTTCACCTGCTTTCAAAACCGGTAATTCACAAGATTTCATATCCGAACCGGTTTGAAGTAATTCGAGTTTAACATTTTCGGCATCGCCGTTACCGGAATTACGGACAAGTAATTTGTAACCGACATTGGTTCCCCAAAGAACTTCGTCCGGTCCTTGCAATTCCATCTCCAAAATCGGTTCCTGAACAACAATTTTAGCAACCGTTGCCGGTTTGAAAAAATCAAAATTAATTCTTAAATCAACAGATTTCCGTTGTTGCGGGATCAGGTGTAACACGAGTAATTCTTCTGCTTGGGCTTCAATACGGCTGATTTTCCAAACAAAATCCCGAAATTCTTTATTACTTTCGCGCGGCACAATAGAGGTTGTTCCGGCGCTGATTTCCGGTTGTGCGATTTCGAGCCAATTGGGAATTTCCACTGTCAGAACAATTTGTTCCGCCGAAGCACCGCCTCGATTTATAATTCTGATACAGTAAAGAGCTTCCTGACCGACAATTGCACGCGGATCGCCTTCTGTTTCTACTTCGAGTCGGGGGCTGACAAGTAATTTCTTTTCCCGTTCTAAATGAGCGGAACCGGTTGAGATTCCGGCGGATTCTTGCAACATATTCTCACGTAACGCTGTTTCCTGCAATACTGTTTCCGGTTCTGTGTTAATTGGTCTTCCTGAACGCTCCAGTTTGACATCTTTGGAAACAATCTTGTATTCTCCCAAATTAGGTGTTTTTTCTTGTTCATACGGGCGTGCCATTCGCAATAAATTGTTCTCATTTTGCAATGTCTGAGTTTGAGCGGGAGATCGTGTTGTCGGATAAACAGAACGGGTATTGATATTATTGGGTTCAGTATTGATTCCCGATATCTGGCGAGTCGGCATTTTCGGTTCTGCAACATGTTCCGTTTCTATCCGGTGAATTGGTTCGTTCAAACGGGTATTGCTGCCGGTGTTGCCGGATTCCGCTTGAGGACGAACCGGAATCGTTGTTCTATTCCGTTCAGATCGGGTAATTTCTATTGGTTTGTTAATTGGTTCATCGTCTGTTGAAATTGTATTAGGTGTTGCCGAAACTTGCGGTCTTTGAGTTGTTTCGTCCAATACTGTTCGTTGGGAAGGTGTTCGTTGTGTTGTTATCGTTTGAACCGGTTTCGGTGTTGAAGGATTCAATACGGACGCCCGAACATTGGGCTTAACCAAATTGGGTTCACGGTGAATGTTGTCGTCAGGGTTGTGTTTATCGAAAATCTGTTGACGCATAATATTCATGCGGTCAAAAATTGATTTTTCCGAATCACCCGAATCGATGTTCCGGTCGTTATTTTCGTTGGCGGCTGGAACAGAAGTTCGATTGGCAGCGGGATTGGGGGAATTAGCGGGATTATTTGTTTCGCGCCGTCGTTCCGGTACAGTGCGCCGATCGGATATACGGCGTTCTGCGGGTTGATCGGGATTTTCAACGGATTGTTTGATTTCCAATGCCGTTGGCGGTTTCGGCGGTCGGGTTGGAACAGACTGTGAAGTAAGAGAACGAACAGAGTCTTGGGGATTATTGGGCGGCGCATCATCAAGTTCTGCGTCATCCTTTGTCAAATTGGTAAATATCCGTTTAAGCCGTTCCGCTAAACCAAAACCTTTCCGTTCTGTTGGTTCGTCCTGTCCCAAATAAATAGGATCATGGGTGCTGACAACACGAACCGGTAATAATACCGCCTGATTGGTTGTTTGCGTATCCATTGGGAGCGGTTGCGCAAACGCCTGAACTGCAAAAAGGACAACGCCTAAAATCGCAACATGAAACTTGTTTATTCTGCAAGACATTTTAAATTCCTCACCAATAGACAAAAAACATTATTTTATTTCTAAACAATGTTTCTTCCAGAATCAAATGATTCATTCGGTTATATCGGCTCTAATGGGTGTATCAGTTTAATTGACCTTGCAGATTTGGGAAAATAAATCGATTTTAACGAAAAAACCATGTCGCCAATTTCACTATTTTACCCATTTTGCAATTCGATAAAATTTTCGCTAATGTTTTCGGGTTGGTGTGTTAAATTTAGGTAAACCAAAGATAGGCAACATTTCGCCGAAAGGCTTTCACCTACGGTTGCCTACCGCTTAAATTGAGACCACTACATATTTCAAACATTCAAAAAACAACCAATTGATAACAGGATTGAGTATAAATGAACACACCACCCTGTGAATACTAGGCAAACCGGTTGAAAAAAATAAAAAAATAATAAAACTACTCTTGTTTTCCGATTTTATTTTGTGTAAGCTATAATGTCGATTTGACCGTATTATTATTTTTTCGCCGTGTTGTATTGCGGCGGTGATTTGCGGTTATTTCAAGAAAACCTTGTAAAATAAGGAATATGACGATGAAAAACTTTGTAGAAAATGCTTTGAAAAATTCCCCGAAAAACTTGGCGAAAACGCCAATGTTAAAATGGGCAAACCAGGGGGGGGGGGCAGTATGTAGTAGAGAGTTAAAAACCAAGAGCGGAACGTGTTCACGTTCTAACTTCTTTTTTGTAAATTTCTCAAAACTTTTTTGCTCTTCACGGTTCGGCTTTACTTTGGTCGAACTTCTTGTGGTCATTGCGATTATCGGCGTGTTAATCGCTCTTCTGTTACCGGCAGTTCAGGCTGCACGCGAGGCGGCAAGGCGGATGTCGTGTACGAGTAATCTGAAGCAAATAGGGATCGGGATGCACAATTATCACGATACCAACAAACGTTTTGCGTCAGGAAATCTCCACTTTGACCATCTAAGCAACAATCATAATGCAGGCGGTGTTCCTTGCGGAATGTTTGGGTGGCCCGCGTTGCTCCTTCCTTTTACAGAAGGTCAATCAATTACCGCTCAAATTGACTGGAACCACTACGCCTATACTTACGCCGTTGGTGATGTCTATACTCCTCACACGGCAACTTCTGATAGTTGCGGTGATACGGAAAATCAAGCTGTTGCCAGCATGTGTCCGGCTTTTCTTCGTTGTCCCAGTGCGCCTCACGAAGAAGAAGTTTTCGGTTCTATGAAAGATTACGCTGTTAATGGCGGTGCCGAATTTCCGGCACGGGCAAACGGATACAGTACCAGTAATCGAGCTGTTGCTTTTGCTGTATTTTATCGTAACAGCGGCATCAGCACTGCGGAAATTACCGATGGAACATCTCACACGATTATGGCATTGGAGTTGTCATCGAACTCACTTGCGAACAAACGGGAAGATCGGAAGACGAAATATGAAAATCCATTTCTCTTCGTGAATCATGCTGATCAAGGTTATGCCATTTTTACCCACACCGGTTCTATGAATATTCCGCCGAATTGTCTCACCTACGGCAACGGTTGGTTGCGAACTCCCCATAGTTTTCATCCGGGCGGATTGCAAGTCGTGATGTGTGATGGCAGTGCTTTTTTTGTTTCAGATTTTGTGGATCGGATCATTTGGGATGCTTCGTTTACTCGAGCTAACGCCAAAGTTTCTCCCGGCAACTCTTGGAATGCCGGCGGCGGTTCGCAAACGGTTGACGCACGTTAGGTGTTTTTCGGTTCGTTTTCTAAAAGTCTTTCACCCCTTGATCGGGCAATCATTCTGCCCGAATTTTCATTAAACTCAATAATGTTACATCTCATTCGTTTTTGCACATTTACCTTTTTTGTAGTCCTTTTATTGATTAACGGTTGTGGACAGTCCGCTCCATACGAAATGGCGGAATTGGAAGGAACCGCTTTTTATAAAGGAAAACCATTGGAAAACGTTGTCTTAACTTTTACCAGTGGTGATAAACGTCCGAGTTCAGCCGTTGTTTTGACTGGCGGAAAATTCAAGGCAATATCGTCGCCTACAATCAACGGAGTTCCCTTCGGAAAGTGTGTTGTTCGGATCGGCTGGGATTCACCCGATGCTCCGCCCACACAATGGAAAGAGCTGTTCGACAAATACGGTTCCGAATCAAACGGTTTGGAAATTGATATTACAAAATCGAACAAAAACTATTCCTTAAATTTTGAGTGATTTTAATCTGTTTCAATATTTTTTCACTTTTAGGAGATTATCCATGAAAAAAAGTACAAAATTTAGAGCCTTTACGTTAGTTGAATTACTCGTGGTGATTGCAATTATCAGCGTGTTGATCGCGTTGTTACTTCCTGCGGTTCAAGCGGCAAGGGAAGCGGCACGACGTTCGACGTGTTCAAACAACCTCAAACAATTCGGATTGGGGTTACACAATTACCATGACACACGTCTCGCACTTCCCGCCTTCCAATGGGGTATTGCTGGTACTCCGTCGGCAGCAAATCCGTACGGAAATGAAGAACGTTGCAGTGCCAATATTGCTATGCTGCCGTTTGTAGAGCAGGGAGCACTTTACTCCTCAATGGAGTCGGTTCGTTTTTATCGTACCTGTAATAAAGAAAAATATGAAATCACAGGTACGAATAATTACGCAACACAAATAAGCGGTTCGAATGGCAGTGTCTTTACCACTCAAGTTCCCTTATATCTTTGCCCGTCAGACGCTGTATGGCGGATACGCCAAGCCAATGACTATAACTCTCTTGGTTTTGCCAATTATGTGTACAGTTTTGGCGATACGTTTACCGGCGATCTTTCCAGAGGACTTTTTTGTCCACGTCCAAGACAATATAAAGGAATGGAATCCGCGTCGGACGGAACAAGTAATACAATCGCAATGAGTGAGCGCAAAATTTCACCTTGGGGAGGTGCCGCTTTAGTAAACAGCGGTTATATCGGTCAAAATGTAACCGGATGTAATACCAATCCTCAATTGTGTTACAACAAAAAGTCGTCGGAAACCCATTCGGCTATTTGGGATTACACCGGAAAACGTGCTTGGGATGGTCCAACAACATGGAATTCATTTAACACAATTTTACCGCCAAACTCTCCAAATTGTCGTGAAGGAACAAGCGGCAGTGATACCGGAGCCGCTTACATCTCCGCCTCAAGTGAACATTCAGGAGGAGTTCAGTGCCTTCTGCTTGATGGGTCTGTTCGATTTGTGAGTGAAACGGTTAATTACGGAGACTTAACCGTTGCGCCGCCAACCGGTGAATCAGGAGGAGCCTCAAATTACGGTGTTTGGGGTGCAATGGGAACCATCAACGGCGGTGAATCTACTGCTCTTTAGACACGCTTGTTGAATTTTTAAGTAGGACGCACTGATTAAGTAAGGACGCACAACTGTACGTCCTTACTATCAGCAATGTTTCAATAAATAAAATCATTTGTCTAAATATTATAACAATCAATGGTTTCGCCGAAGTAAAGCGTATGGAAATCGTTGTCTGCGTAATATTTTTTAACAACAGACGGGGTAACCTCATTGGAATAATACTGCTTGCACTTATTTTTTTGATATTTTTTCTTTTTTGCCGATATTGTCTTGATTTTCTCGATTTTAAAAATATATTGGTTGGTAACTTCTAAAAACTAATATTAGAAGGAACGCAGGCGTCTCGCCTGCCCTGTTTTTTTATAAAAAAACTCCTAAAAATGCGGTCGAGACGACCGCGTTCCTTCTAACAATAAATTTTTACATTAGGTTTTTAGAAGTTCCCGGTTGTAATATCTCAGTAGATTTTTTATTTTTTAAACACAGGATACACAGAATATACGGAATGTACAGAAAAGAAGTTTGCTTAAATTCCTATCAACAGCAGTTGATTCCTAAATATTTATTTAAAAAATTCTTCTCTCTCAATTTCCGTATATCTCGTGTATTCCGTGTTTAAAATAAATATTCTACTGAAATATGTACGAAAAAAAATTAAAACATTATTGAAATGGAGAAAAACATGACCAGAAAATTAGCAACTATTACAAAAGTTCGTGAAACATTTCCGATTGAAGGCGCCGACTTTATCGAAGCCGTAACCATGACAACAAACGGTTGGGTTTGTGTTGCGAAAAAAGGCGATTTTGCATTGGGTGATTTCGGAGTGTATTTTGAAATTGATTCGTTTTTGCCGAAAGAAGAACGCTACGCATTCTTAGACGGCAGGTCGAACAAAACAATGAACGATGTTGAAGGTTATCGATTAAAAACAGTAAAATTACGAAAACAAATATCACAAGGATTGTTGTTACCACTGCCGCAGTTCCCTGAAATCATTGATCCGCACGAAGGCGATGATGTAACGGAATTGTTAAAAATCGAGTTGTACGAACCGCCGGTTAAAACATCAACACATTCCGGTCAATTCCAAATCGCAGGTAAGTTTCCCTCTTTTGTACGAAAAACAGATCAAGAACGGATTCAATCTTTCAACGAATCACAAATTAAAACTTTCGAAGACAAAACCTATGAAATTACAGAAAAATTGGACGGTACTTCTGCAACTTATTATTACAAAAACAAACATTTCGGCGTTTGTTCCCGTAACCTGGAAATTAAAACGCCGTTCAGTAAAACTTTTTTACAACATTGTTTGGAATGGTTTCAGAAAAAGTTTTTGCACCGTTGGTTCAAAAAACAATCCGGTTCTTCAAAATCAAAATCAAAATCAATTTATGAAGAAATCGCACTGCTACATAATCTCGACAAAACATTGCCCGCACTTTGTGAAGAAACCGGTCATAACTATGCGGTTCAAGGAGAAATTGTAGGAACGAATATTTCAAATAATCGATTAAAATTAGATAACGCTGATTTTTATGTTTTTGATGTTTTCGACATTGACAAACAAACCTATATTGATGCGTCGGAAAGATATGCGATTGCGGAACGTCTGAAATTACCCCATGTTCCGATAATTGAAACAGAACACGTTTTGCGTTTTGACGAAACTCCAATAAAACAAATGATTAAATCGGCAGATGGAAAAAGTACTCTGTCTGATAAAAAACGTGAAGGTATTGTTTACAAACAACGCGGCAGTGAACCATGGGCGATTTCATTTAAAATTATTTCAAATGAATATTTGTTGGAACACGGATTGTAGTAACTGTCTATCTAAAAATTGAAAGAGTAACATTGGGGCGTTATTTTTGTTTTGAATTAACCCCGATAAGGGCGTTAAGATTCTAGTCCGCTCCAACGGAACGGGTAAGTCATTGTTACAAACATAGCCTTGAAAGGGGTGCCTATTTAGTTAATAGTTAATAGTTAATAGTTAATAGTGTCGCATGCGGAATGATGACCGTTTGGGTAGTAATCCGCTTGCGAACTATTAACTATTGGTAACTTCTAAAAACTAATATATTAGGAGGAACGCAGGCGTCTCGCCTGCCCTGTTTTTTTACAAAAAACGCCTAAAAATGCGGTCGAGACGACCGCGTTCCTTCTAACAATAAATTT
>JAITIZ010000237.1 GCA_031279215.1 Planctomycetaceae bacterium | reverse complement strand
AACGCAGGCGTCTCGCCTGCCCTGTTTTTTTACAAAAAACTCCTAAAAATGCGGTCGAGACGACCGCGTTCCTTCTAACAATAAATTTTTTACATTAGGTTTTTAGAAGTTCCCTTATGGTAATAAGTTATGGTAATAAGTTACTGTCAATCTAACGGTAAATTATTCAGTAGTGTTTTATCGGGAAATATTCACAAATAGGCAATTCTCCAGTGAAAACTTGCCTACCTGACACGGTGTATTTGTCCATGAATTGTTCTAAACCCGCCAAGCATCCCCGGAAGGTAAAAAAATTGGGAACGGTGAGAGTAGTAGAATCGCTGGTAAACTGCAAGAACAATAAAAAAATCAGAAAAAAATGATAACGGTCAAAAATATTTTTTGAGAACATCGCCATAACAATAAAGGTACGGAAAAAAAACTATTACAGCAGTATTCAGGGACAAAAAGTATTCTTTTTAACCGTGCGAAATATATTAACGAAATTTCCCAAGCTCCATATTTTCTAAAAATGGCCGATTACTTTCTAAGAGATTGGGATGATTGAGCATTTCGTTAATTGTCATCCACTGTACCGAAGCAACTTCATGCGGATTGAGGCGGAATTGTGTTTTTTCGGCAAGTTTGGCGGTCAACCAGTGCAGCCGGACATTCCATGAAGTTACGGAAACGTCAAGTTCACAAACCGGTTCCACTACAACATTAAGTTCTTCGAAACATTCCCGAATCAGAGCTTGCTCTGGAGTTTCGCCAGGTTCGATGCCGCCGCCCGGAAAACAGATTTTACCCGGCGCAACAACCGTTTCCGAACGCGTAATTGTCAGGAAATACCCGTCCCGCTCAATAATCGCTACAACCCCCTCACGAATAAACTTCATCAGTTAATAGTTAATAGTTGATAGTTAATTTATAGTATCTATTCAGCAACAATTCCATTTGTTTATCATCCGGTGTCATTATTCTGTGAAATTTTCGTTTTTTGAGCTTAATCTTAACTCCGCTAGGAGTTAAGAAGGAAAAATTGCTGCCGAATAATTACAATTTTTTACAACGACAAAACGTATTCGATAAGATCATCAAGTTGTTCGTTGGTTAACGATTCGATATTGCCTTCCACATCTCCGTGTTTTCCCTTCTTGAACAGGTCTTTCAGGTTTATGTAACGTCCATCGTGTAAATACGGTGCGGTTCGCCATGTTTCGATAAGGGTTGGTGTGTCAAAACTGTCTTTTCGATCATAATAGCATTTCGTGTTCACATTGTGTAATTTTTGATCCGTAAACAACGGAGCCGGATGACATTGAACACAACCAATTTGAGAATCCTCAAAAATCTTTTTCCCGCGTTCCGCCCGTTCACTCAGTTTACCGTCAACAAGATAAGGACTCATAACCGGTTGCATCGCATGAATATAAGCTTCAATCTCTTGACATTTCGTTTCATCCGGCATGGAGAAAAGAAGAAATTGAAATTCGGCTCGTGTACAATGAGCGGATGTTTTATAAACTCCTTCCCACATTGCAGGCGGACATTTTTCACTCCAAAGCAAACTTTTCGTATTTTTCGGATTCCCCAGTCCATCGTTCAAGAGATCGCGGTTATAAGCATCGATCCGCCCGTCTGGATGGCAGCTTGCGCAACTTTGCCAATACTGAGAACAAAGTGTTGCGTCATTCCAGTGAATTTCGCCAAGACGTTCCTTACTTGGATTCGGTTTGTTACCAAGAGCAATTTCTGTACTTTTAACTTCTATACTCTTAACTTTTGTACTTTTAACTTTTGTACTCTTAATTTCCGTATTTTTAATTTCCGTATCTTTAAGATTGTCGAGAAGTGTTAAATCGATTTTTTGAAGGGTATCGCTGTAATACATTCCGATATAAACATCATTTCCAATCGTAACAATAGATCGTGCGCCTTTGCCGTTCAGTTGGATGCGTTTTTTCATTCCGTCAAGAAATATCAAATCGTTTGGTACATCACTGGCTTTGAATGCTCCGCCGATATAACCGGTTGCCGTTTTGGGATCCAGCGGTAATGCCGACAATTTTTTGTGCATCATTTCCGCATCGATAATAATTAACTCATCGGTTCCGGCAATAGCAATAAAAATCTGTTTACCATCTGCGGAAGTGGTAATACCCCACGGATTGGCGGCACCAAGATCAATATCGTCAAGTAAAACCGTGTTGACAAAACCGGAACGTTTATTATTGAGTTGTGTTGTATCGATAATACTGATTCCGCTGGTATTCATCCAACCGCGTTCGACTTGGGTGGTCGGGAGTTGAAACCGTGCCAGAATTTCTGTTAGATAAATGTACCGTCCATCCGGTGAAATACAAATTCCGTGAACATTGCCGCTTCCATTGGGCAACCGAATATTTTTGACCGTTCCGGCAGTAATATCAATCGCAGAAACTTCAGCCGCCACATCAATCAATGCCTCTGGATTTTCCGGTATGTTGACAACATCATTCGGTAAGGTATTGGAAACATAAACTGTTTTACCATCCCTTGTAACCGCCGCACCGCACGGTTCACGAATCACTTTGATACGCCGGACAAGTTTTAGTTCCGGTAAATCATATTCGCTAACATCATTGTTGAAACGATTACAAATAAAAAGTTTTTTACCGTCTGGAGTGATGACGGGAGCCATAGGAGTATGACCGGCAACAGCTTCGCGAATAACGTTACCGTTTGCCGTATCAACCGCCTGCACCAATCCGTAATAACCGCCGGATGTAACATAAAATGTTTTCTCGTCAGTACTCAAAACAATTCCGGTTGGTTCTTTTCCGACGGCAATTGTTTGAACCGCTTTGTTTTCCGCAGTGTTCAACACCGCAATTTCATGGGCGTCAAAATGAACAATATAAATTTTTGAACCGTCTTTTGTTGCCGTTAAATCAATAGGACTTTTATAACTGTCTGCCGCACACACAGAATAGTTTGAAATTATCATCGCGATAACAGCAAAAAAGAAAATAGAATGTTTCATCATTTTAGTTGGTTTGTTGTTGGTAATTGTTATTGACAATGCCAATCAAAATATAATTCGTAATCTATCAGTGTAATAATTTTTTGGGTACTATTTTCGCGGTATTTCGTTAATCTCTTATGTTTTCTTAGTCCCGCAGGGACGAGATGTGCATAACGTCTATATTTCTTAACGACCACATAATTCCAATTGTCCGCAGATGACGCAGATTTTCGCAGATTATTTTAAAAAGTTTTTTGAAAATAATGTTTTGTATTTTTTGTCTATTCTTCCTTTGTTTGCGTTGTTATTTCGTACTCTCAAAAAAGAATCCGTGAAAATCCACGAATATCAAATATCTGGAATATCAAATATCTGCGAAAATCGGTGGACTAAAATCTGCGTAAATCTGCGGACGAAAATAGACAATTACTCACCGACTTGCCTCTGTTTACGGCAGGAAATCGAAAAAAACACTCAACTGTTACGATCTTTCGGCGGAAGGCTTTCACTTACGGTCGCCTACCTAATACGTCTTTCCTGATAATACACTACCTGAATAGTTACCGTTTGAATGGTGAATGGTTTATGATTTGAATGGTTTAAAACGGATGTTGCGGCAAATCACGATGATGAATGGGGAGTTGCTTTGGGGGCAACGGTTCATCATAATGATCCGTCCATAATTCCCGTTCCTCATCCGAAGCATAAAAACGAAGCCAAATATCACTATCACCGCTTGAACAGTCCCAATGAATAAAACTGTTACGATGTTTAAGATTTTTTTCGCGCGACGGCAAAATGTCGCGATAAATCAACGTGTAAAGTTCCCTGTCCGAAAGATGATCCGTAAAATCAAGCAAAATTTTCTTTTCAAACAGTTTGGTGATCACATTGTCCAGAACCTGAGATACTTTTTCATCAAGTAAAGAATCAGGACTCGGAAGATGCAGTTCTGGTTCAAACCAACGGTAAATCGGCTCAATAGGAGCTACTTCCCATTCGAGCATACTAGCTAAAAATTCGTTTTCCAACCGAAGCGGAAGTTGTTGAAAAGGAACTCGAAAAACAGATTCGTCCAAATAGGGTTCAATCTCTGTTCTCAGTTCCGCATTGAGAATCAATTCATCAATTTCCGTCTCAGAAAAATGTGGTTGTTCCGGCATGTTGATTGGTCTGTAGGCACACAAGAAATACTGTATGCAGGAAAATAATTTCAAAAAAATTCCAAACATCACAATGTAAAGTAATTTATCAAAAAATCCCAACTCTTCAAGATTTTTTCCCGCTTTCCTAAAAATTCTTTCAGAAAAACCTAATTGAAATCGATACAATTGGAATTTTTTAACAAAATCACCCTTCAATACCTGTTCAATATACATGATAAAAACTTTCTTAAACTTCGATCAATACCAACTCCGATAAAAAACAATACCAATAAAATTATAGTGCAGTAATGTAGTAATATGACACTATTATTGTATTGCTGCTATATTGTATTACTGCTATATTGTATTGTTACTATATTGTATTGTTACTACAGCGAAAATCGGGCGGATTATTTTTAACTGTTTTTGACAAGGGGTTACGGCAATACCGTGTTGAGGATTTGCTCGGTTACTTCCTGATTCATTAAAATAAAAACAATCCCAAAATCAATCAACTTTTTTGCAACGGAAGATTATTGTGAACAATCGATTTTTTTATTTCATTTTTTTGGTAATACTTTTTGTTGTTGTTGTTGGGGAACAGGTTTTTGCACAAACTCAGACGGGTGAAAAACGGTTACGTTATACTTATGTTCGGCGTGCTGATTCGCGTGAGGGTGACCAGAAAGTCGTAACCGTACCGGCAATCAATCCGCGTCAAGCTAAAATTGATGCACAAACATATCATATTGGTTGGGATGCGGTTGAAGCTTGGATGGGACAATCCCGTGTTATGTACAATGTTCTACTGAAAAAAAGAGCTCCGCATGTCCCTGGTACTCCTCCGGTTTTACGCCCCATTCCTCAAGAACGACGACAATAATCTAATACCACACCACTGAAAACTCCTTCTTGAAATGGAATAGGTCCCACAAATGGTTGGGAAACAGAAATGAAATCACACAAGAAGAATACCATAACTGCCTTTTTTCGCTACTCCAATTTCATTAAATTAACAACCAGTATGGGAATACTAAAAAAATTGTAATCTATCAGTGGAATTTTTATTTCGTGATTATTCTCAATGATCTTTTTCCTACGCTCTGAAAGAGCAACATATTTAGTTGAGAGTTGATAGTGGAGAGTGGAGAGTGGAGAGTGGAGAGTGGAGAGTGCCGCCTGCGGAATTATTGCCGTTTAGGTTGTAATCCGCTTGCGACACTATCCACTATCCACTATCAACTCTCCACTCTCAACTATCAATAATCTCGCCCCGTGCGGGGCTTTGTTATGTTGGGCATTTTGACCGTAGGTTGCGCTTCGCTACACCTACGGTTATGTACATCTCGTCCCTGCGGGACTAAGAAAACATAAGAGATTTAAGAAAATTTCATGAAAATAAGACCAAAAAAATTATTCCACTGATATATTACGTTTCGTTTTAAATTTTAGTTTGCGGCAATATCATTTTCGTATTTTTACAACAGCAGTACCTTCTAACATCTTTAATTACAGGGGCATAATAAAACTGACCGGCTTGGTGATATTCTCTCTCTTTCTGATTTTTTTGATTTTTTGCTTTGAATGAGCGATATTATAATCGAAATTGTTATTGTTCGATAGTAGTAAGAGATTAGAAATTTCGTAAACAGTCAATAACTGTAACTATTCATACCAAATTAAAAAAGTAGGCAACCTTTATACTAAAAGATTGCCTACTTTTTGTTTGTTACTGATAATGTTTCTATTTTTTATGTTATTTTTGAGATTATTTTTGAGAGATTTCTATTTTTCGAGGTTTGAGCATTTCCGCTTTCGGCAGATGCACCGTCAGAATACCATCAATATAATGTGCTGATATTTCTGATGCATTAACCGATTCACCAATTCTAAACGCACGATAATAATCAACCGATTCAAATTGCCGATATCGGTCAATACGTTGTTTTGTTTTTTCATCTGGAGCATCCACAAAACCGCGAATTCGTAACTCCCCTTGATGAAATTGAATATCAATATTTTCCTCTTTTATGCCGGGCATATCGGCTTCGATTCGATATTCGTTTTCATATTCGCTGATATCAACCGGAGGAATACGAAACGATTTTTCTGGGACGGTTGACTCCTGATTGGTTTGAGGAGCCGCATTATTTTTTGTTTCAACAAGTGACATTGTTATTCTCCTTTCTTTATTTTAAATATTTTAGAGGATCTAATAGGGAACAATTTATTACAGCAAGCTGTTTATTTTGGGCTTACCGTAATTTTTTGTACTTTTGCTTCTTCCGGCTTACGAAGCCGAACACAAAGAACTCCCGATTCGATAGATGCGTTCAATTCCTTCGGTGCAGAATCCAGCGGAAGAGTTATTGTCCGTACGGTGTTACCGAAAACCCGTTCACGCCGGAGATAACGTACATTTTTCGGTTCATTCTCAGGTGAACGCATGATCTTGATCTGTAATTCTGTTCCGATAATCGACAGATCAATCGCTTCCGGTTTAACTCCGGGAACTTCCATCTCCACGTAAAAAGCATCCTCATCTTCCCAAACATTTGTTGCCAGCTCCCCCGAACTAAGAGAACCAAAAAGTCCTTCGGTTTCATTCTGGGACGGCATCGAAAGGAATTGATTCAACCGGCGAAACAATTCCCTAGAAAATG
The DNA here is from genome assembly GCA_031279215.1 of Planctomycetaceae bacterium. GTDB lineage: Bacteria > Planctomycetota > Planctomycetia > Pirellulales > Thermoguttaceae > WRKP01. The sequence continues at coordinate 8,138 of JAITIZ010000237.1, read as the reverse complement.
GATACGGATAAACCAGTTCTGAGTACATACATTGGTCTCCTTTCTTAAAATTGGTTGTTAATAATTAAATTGTTTTTGACACTACTACAGATATGTACAACAAATTTCATGCCAATTTTGTTAAAATTATTTTAACACTTGAAATTATAAGGATTTATGAATATTCATCCTGTCAAGAATTTTCTAAAAAATCTGTCATTTTGGCAGAAAGAACAATGTTAAAACCGAAATAAGCCTGATCTTCTTTTAATTTTTTAGTCCGCAGATTTTCGCAGATTTTCACAGATTGTTTAAAAGTTTATTGAATATAATCTCCCATGTTTTTCATCTGTTCTTTTTTCGTTTGTTTTATATTCTCAAAAAATCTATAATCTGCGAAAATTTGTGTAATCTGCAGACTAAAAATCTGCGGACTAAGAATCTATGGACTAAAAATCTAATTACAAAACTGCTCTGGACTTTTTTGATAAAAATGTTTATTGTATTATTTATGAGTAAGAGATCAAAACAATCGGTTCAAAACCAAGTCAAAAAAATGATACAACGTGAAATACGCCGTCGTGGCGGTTACGGGGTGATTTTATTGATTGCGATTCTTTTTTTAATTGGTTTTTTCAATCCTGAATTGCGGGATCGTATTGCTGCTAAAGTGGAAAATTCTTTTCCGGCAGCAAGGTCTTCACGGAATAATCAACCCTTACCGTCAAAAAAACAAAGCCCGCTCAAACAAGGAATTTGGGCGGTTGTTCATGTTGTTGATGGCGACACGTTGGATGTGGTTGATGGCAACGGTGTAAAACATCGTATTCGTCTCATTGGAGCGGACACTCCCGAAGTAGTCAAACCCAATACGCCGCCGGAACCATTTGGGCATGAAGCCTCTGAATTTACAAAACGAATGATTACTCAAACAGGTAATCGGGTTCGGGTTGCATTTGATGGTGAACAGGTTGACCAATACGGGCGGAATCTGGCAATGATTTACTTGCAAACTCCCAAAGGCGAAATCTGGCTCAATGAACTTTTAATCCGTGAAGGGTTGGCAAAAGCTCTTCTCCAATACCGATTCTCCAATGAAGCCAAAAAACGCCTTCAAACCGCCGAAAATAAAGCTAAAATGGAACGGCGAAAAATATGGAGCATCTCAAAATAGTCTTGGTTCTGAAGTTAATAGCTGATTTGAGAAAAAAGAATCAATTTTTGGTTTTAAAATGCCGATAAAGAGAATGAAGTTTATTTTAGTTTATTAAAAGAATTCCAAAATTCTTTTGCGTTAATTGGATTCAGGTAATAAAATGCGGACTGTCTCCTGGCTGTTTCTTATTTTATCCTTTGCCCTGGGGATTGGTTGTGCTTTTATTGTTCGGCATTACTTTTTTGAGGCAAAATCTGTTCCAATTATTGAGCAACAACCAAGTATTAAAATTCTCGTTGCCAAACAAACAATTCCGCAAGGAGCCGAAATAACCGCAGAAGCTCTTATGTTTGTCGAAGTTCCCATCACAGAACTTCCCACAGCGGCAATAACCTGTTTTGATCAGGTTTACCATCGTCGTTCTGCCTATCCTATTTCAGTTGGATGCCCGATTTGTGAAGACTTGCTGATACCGTATCAGGAAAAAGAGAAGGAGACAGAAAGGTTTATCCCTGCCGGAATGCAGATTGTTTCATTGGAAATCGAACAAGTTCTTTTGAACGGAAATATCGTTGATCCCTCAATAATGATTACAAATCATCTTTCTTTGGATCAACGGATTGATATTCGATTGTTTCCCAAAGAAATATCACAGGGAGAACTTATTGAACGAAAAAATCAATTGCTCAAAACATTTATGCCGAAAAACGAACTTGTAGAAAAGGGGGAACTTCTTCTTGAAAACATTGAGATTTTTCAGATTCAAAATCAATTATCTTCCGGCAAAAAACAGCGGCAAATTCCAACATTGACTTTAGTTTTGGAAAAAGAATATGTTGCTCACCTGATAGCCGCCGCCCGAAGAGGACGACTTCGTGTGATACCGCATCGCCAAGCCAATTCAACCGAAACATCCCTTGTCCAAAATAACAAAATAGAAAATCCCGAAAATCCCGAAAATACTGTTGCCATTGTTGACGAAATAAACTCCGATATAACAAACAACAAAAATGTAACGGATAACAGCAACAAAATTGACAATAACAACAACGATAACAATAACAACAATATAACAGATAATAGCAATAAAATAGAAATATCAGAAAACTTAATCAATAACACAATTAATAACACAATAGATAATACACTAGATAATGCAATAGATAAAACGGTTGATAACGCAACAGAAAACACGTCAGAGAACACGCCAGAGAATATACCAGAGAATACGCATGAGAATACAAACGATATAACAAAAGATGTTTCTGTAACTGTATCCGCTTCGGCAATACCGGAAATACATCAACACGTTTCAGAAACATTGCCCAAAAAACGGATGTCGTTATCGTTTGTTCCTCCTGGAACTTCTGTTGTGGAAACAGCGGAAGAAATTCATAACGATATTCCGCCTATTGCGGTGGCGCCGTTACCGGGTCTTTATCGGGAAAAGGTTGGGATTTTCGAATCGGGGATTCATTCGCATGCGAAAGGGAACACTTCACATTTTTTGCCTCATATTATTGAGATTGGGTTGCCTGCGGTTAATGAAACATCGGAAAAACATTCCCCTCAAAATTATTCTCCTTGGGGAAAATCGTCCATCATTACTGAACCGAAATCAGAAACCGGCATAAAAAAGGATAACGATCCCAACACTCTTATCCAACCCATGTTGCGAAATCGAAAAAAGATGTAACATTTTATGTTGTTTTATACGATTATTGATTGATATTTTTGGGGAGTTTGGTATTGTGATATTGTTGAGTATTGTGAACGATTTTTTCAATTTTTATTATGTTAATTTTTCTGGATAGTCTTTGGTGTTGGATTGGTATTACCATTGTTGTTGCGGTGGTTGGATATTTTATTTATCAAAACGATCCGCGCGGACGGACATTGGGGATTGTTGTTGGTGTAACAATATTGGTTTTTATTCTTGGATTGGTACTTTATTATGGAGTTGATACTGACCGAAAATCAATTTCCCGTATGTTGAATCATTTGGCGTCTGAACTTGAACAGGATGATTTGGACGGTGTTTTGAGTTTCATTTCCCCCAAAGCCGAAGGAACTCGTGGTATTGCGAGGCTTTATATGGGCAATTATCATTTGACCAGTGCCAAATTTCGTGATTTGAAATTTGAAGTCAATCAATTAACTTCTCCGCCGCAAGCTCAAGTTTCGTTTCTTGCTGTTGTGTATTGGAAAACCAAACATCCAACATCAGACGGTTTTGTTGTTGACACTCCTCAATTTCAAACTGTCCGGTTCAATATCGAACTCGAAAAAACAAATAATCGTTCATGGCTTGTTACCAATAAATGCGATTTCGATTACCGTCTCCAACCGTAATCACACTCAGTCCGAATATGCCGAATATGTCAATAGTTGCGTTTCATGAAATGGAACCGAATCAGGAAGCGGATTTTTTTGCATTGCTTTCAGAAAAAGAATTATTGAAGACAAAAAAAGGCAATCCTTATCTTCAGGTTGTTTTTCGTGACGCATTTCGTGAGGTTCGTTTTCCGGTTTGGTCGGATGCGGCGATTTATAAAGAGTTTAAGAATCTCAAAGCCGGTACTTTCTGTAAACTTCGGGCAATGTATGTTGTAACATCAAACTTCGGTGCCCAACTTGAAATCCGCCGAATACGACCGGTTACCGATGAAGATACCAAAGACGGTTTTGATCCGATTCTGCTTCGTCCCAAATCGCCTCTTCCGCTTGAAAAAATGTTCGAAGAACTTCAGCAAATTGCCTCCGATCAACTCGGTAAAGGGGATCTGCTCAATGTAGTTACGAAAATACTCAAAGAACATCGTGCCGGAATTTTAACTTGTGTTGCTGCCCGTCACCATCATCACTGTTACATCGGCGGTCTTTTGGAACACACTCTTTCCGTTGCAAAAATTTCCGTTGCACTGGTTGACCATTACCACACAACCTATCCAGAACGTCGCGGGGAGATTTCGCGCGGTCTTGCGGTTGCCGGAGCAATACTGCACGATATTGGAAAAATCCGTGAGTATGAACCCGAACTTGGTTCGTTACGACATTCGGCGGAAGGTGAATTGATTGGTCACGCATTGCTTGGGCGGGATATGATCCGCGAAGCAGTTAAAGAGATCGGACTTGAACCGGCAGTTCAAATTCAATTGGAACATATTGTTGTTTCGCACCAACGTTTTCCTGATTGGGGAACAGCCAAACCGCCAATGTCACTCGAAGCAATGATTGTTCACCATGCCGATTCTTGCGATGCCTTACTTGGTTGTTTTTGGAACATTTTTTCTCAAGATATGACCGACCACGAATTAACTTCAAAAAAAAATGTACTCGGCTATTCCTTACTCAAACCAAAACAAACCAAAACAAAATAAAAATAAAATAAAAATAAAAATTACGTTTTTCGTAATCTATCAGTGGAATTTTCGTGTGAAATACCGAAAAAGCAATAATTAAAAAGTAGGCAATATTTCGCCGAAACATTGCCTACCCCTCATATAAATCGTAACATAATAAAACATTGGTCAAATGACTGCATGAAGTAGATGCTGTTACAATACGGAGTGGTTTTGTTTGGTTATGTTCAACGGGACAAGACACAACACAATATCCGCAACCTGTACATTTTTCAGTATCAATAATTGGTATTTTGCGATATTCTGATTCAGACCATTCAAAGGTTATGGCTTCAAACGGACATTCCCGACCGCAAATACTGCATTCCCGATCATCGTAAAGACGGCAATCTTCAAAAGTAAGAACGGCAAGTCCGAGTTTGACATTCTTTTTTTCGGCAGGCAAAATTTTTTGGAGAGCACCGCTTGGACAGACCTGACCGCATTTTGTACACTGTGTATTGCACCATGCCGGATCGAAAACAGCATAAGGTGTACCATAATCAAGAATGGATGTTTCAAAATATTGTGTTTTCAATAGTGAGGTTGGACAGGCTTGTACACAAGCTCCGCAACGTGTACAACGTGACAAAAATAATTTTTCTTGAACTGCGCCGGGAGGACGAATTGGAATTGAAGCGATATTTTTTTGCGTACAACGGCGGCTTAATTCAAATAAAATTCCAAAAAACAACAGTTTCAAACTAAACCAACCAAACCATAGAAAATTACGGCGTTCCAATAGGCGGATTTTTGAACGGCGGTGAAATATTGTATTGGGAATATACAAAAGATCTTGTGTTCCTCCGAGCGGGCAAAAATGCCTGCACCAAAATGACGGCACAAAACAAGAAACAATCAACAAAATTACAAAAACCGGCAAAAGAGGGGATAAACCGCGAAACGGTGAACTGAATAAAACAAATGGATCAAGCCAGAGAAAACCTGTAACACCAATCAAAGAACCCAACCATGTAAAAATTGCAAGAAAAATTCCACTTTTTGGAAATGTTACGAAAGATGGCAATAACTGTTTTGTACCAACAATGTTGTTTTGTATTTTACTGATTGTACGGAAACAGAAACCGAGCGGACAAAGAGTTTGACAAAGTATCCGATGTTTTACGAAACAGAAAAACACAAGAAACAACGCCATCAATAACGCAAAACCGGACAACTGAATTGATATGAGTAATGGCGATACTGCCATTGGATAAGCTGTTACCAACGGGCAATACCAACCAAGAATCAGTAAAAGGATAATTCCTAAAAAAATCAATATTTTGTAATAGTACCGCATAATATACAAAACGTAACTGTCTATTTTATTATATACTCATCTCGCATTAAAATTCGGTTTTATAAGAACAGAATTTTTGTATCTTTTATTTAAAAGTTCTGTCAATTCTATCTATCCCGTCAAAATGTATCTGTTTATTTTGAACACGAAATACACAAAACTTCACTAACGATACAAAAATTATACGAAAATGACAACAAAAAATTTTTTTGTATGTTTCGTGTCATTTAATTTCAAGTATATTTATTTATAAACATTGAAGTAGGAAATTGTGGAATCCGTAACAAAGGAGTCTGATATTTACTGCCCTTTGCATTAAACGAGATTCTTGTTTCGTAAAACATAGTAAATGATATTTTACACAAATAACAAAAAATCTGAAAGACCTATTTTTTGGAAAGGGCAGTAGTAATCCGCATGCAACACTATCCACTATCAAATCTCCACTATCAACTACTATCTCGCCCTTGCAGGGCTTTGGGAAAATGGGGGAGTTCCTGATCCGACGGTTGCGCTTCGCTTCACCGCCGGTTATGCATTTCACACCCCTAGCGGGGTTAAGAGCGAAAAACAAAAATTACACTGATAGATTACATTATTTCTAATTAGAGATAAACATCTTCGTGTAAAAATAAATTCACCCTGAAAGTGTATCAAAATTAAACGGTTCATCATTTAATCATATTCCCGTTACACTTTCAGGGTTACTATTGTTGTTATCTACAAAAGTTCTGCTGATATGTTATAAAAATCAAATTTGTTACGGAATAGGATTCCTCTCAATAACATGCCGGATTTTTAAGGTTGCAAATCGAAATCAATAGTTTGGTTTCCGCTTTTGAGCGTTACTTTCAACTCGGTTTTGTTATTGTACTTTTCGGGAAGGTGTTCGATAATTTTTTCTTTACTTTCCCGATCAATTTCTGTCGGAGCAGTACGGATTTCCACTTGATGTTCTCCGACAACAGCTCCTTTCATCGATGCAGAAAAACGAAGTTCGTATTTTCCATTGGTGTTGGTTGTTCCTACCGAAGAACGGGAATCATCAACAGGAATAAATGTTACGGTTGCTCCGGCAAGCGGTTGACCTTCAAATCGAACGGTTCCACTCACTCCGGCGGGAGCCGAATTGTCACAACCTGTTATAAAAATCAGCGATGCGATAAAAAACAGTATAAAAGAATATTTGATGTTCATAAAATTTTTAGGGTAAAAGTTGTTGGATTAACAAAACGAGAAAACAATATATTCTCTATTCTCCGTCTGTTTGTTTAACCGGTTTCAATATTTTAATTTAATTCGGAAGAGCTTTTGTTTTACCGGAAGATCGTCTCCCAAAATCATTGTAAAGCGTCGTGTTAATTGTTTCGGAAATATAATGGACAGAACCATCACCCAATCCAAAGTTAGCTCCGGTAGCATGACAACTACTATATCCTTTGTTAAGATTAGCCAAAGCTGCCGAGTTAATCAAAATATCGTTCTTAACACGCCGAATTGTACGATAACCTCCGGCATCGTTTGCTGCATTACCTCCGCTTGCTGCCTGGGAACCATTTCCTAACCAACCGGGATTACCAACACCGAGCCAAGTACAAGCAAAGTATTTGAAATCTCCGATTTGCGTTGCGACTTCGCCAAGAAAGAAAACATTGGAAGTTCCGTCTTCAATAGCTCCAAAATTCTTTGAACTATTACAATAAAACATTCCGTCATTGTCATTTGTTCCCGGATAGACGGCGTTGGCATCATAATTTGTTACTCCCATGCAAGCGGCATAGTTTGATTTGGCAACCGGATTATCGGTTTGAAGTAGATAAACGGTTGTAGTAGAAGGACCGAAATTTGTGGTGTCATTGTTCAAGACATTACCATTATCGCTTGGACAGCGCACTGTGGGAATAATCGTTTGAACCAATATTTTATCTTCCGATGTCAAGGTATTTGTTGTACCGGTAATATTGTTTCCTCGACAAATTGTTTGGAGCATCCGTTCTCTTGTATTCAACTCTTTGTAGAGACTTTCCTGTTCCATGAAGGGAAAGATGAACACATTCCAACCCCACCACGGACGGCCACTACCAGTTTGTGTTCCGCCTTCCCAATAGATGTAACCCGGCGGCAATACAGTGTTTGTGTCGTGATAATTGTGCATTGCCGTAAGAACCTGCTTGATGTGGTTCGTACATTGCATTCGTCTTGCGGCTTCTCTCGCGGCTTGGACTGCCGGTAACAGAAGAGCAATTAACACACCAATAATCGCAATAACCACAAGCAATTCTACTAACGTAAAGGCATGAAA
>JAITIZ010000235.1 GCA_031279215.1 Planctomycetaceae bacterium | reverse complement strand
AACGCAGGCGTCTCGCCTGCCCTGTTTTTTTACAAAAAACTCCTAAAAATGCGGTCGAGACGACCGCGTTCCTTCTAACAATAAATTTTTTACATTAGGTTTTTAGAAGTTCCCTTATGTTTTCTTAGTCCCGCAGGGACGAGATAATTGAGAGTTGGGAGTTGATAGTGGATAGTGTCGCAGGCGGAATTATTGTCGTTTAAGTAGTAATCCGCTTGCGACACTATCCACTATCAACTATCAACTCTCAACTACTATCTGGGCTTTGGGAAAATTGGGGAGTTCCTGATTCGGCGGTTGCGCTTCGCTTGACTGCCGGTTATGTATTTCACACCCCTAGCGGAGTTAAGAGCGAAAAACAAAAATTTCACGGATAGATTACTTCTTTTGCTGATTGTGTTGATTATAACAAAGAAAATTTTGTTGAATTTTCTACAAAATCAGAAAATCTAACGCAGTTTCACTTATCATAACCTATGGTATGTCAGTAAGAGCGCAACGTGTTTTTTACTTTTGCACGGGAACGGAAACAATTTCGCAAAACACCGTACCAAAATCGAATCGTGTAACGCCGCTTTAATTAAGACACAAAACCAAAAATCTTACCGATTGCGGTACAGAAAAATCGGCAATATCAACAATGACCATTTATCCGACCAATCAGGTTTTGATTTGGAGCCTGCTTTTTGTAGGTCTGGGGTTGTGTTGCGCGGTTAGTTGCCAATCGTTGCCGCGAAGCGGTTTTGATCCGAAGGGAGAACGGTTGTTTGAATCTTGTCCTTTGGAAGGGATTTTGCCTTCGAATTGTGATTTACTGGGTCGCCGGAAGCAACCGAAGCAACCGCAAGTTTCTACAACTCCCTTGACCGCAACCCCGATTCCAACACCGGTCGACCCCGGCGCAACAGTTTTTCCCAATACAACACCTGTTGCTTCAAGTAATCAATTGCCCGGTCAATTCGGAGCTGCACAACCGGGTACAGCTTCCGGTATTGCCGGAATACAACAGTTCTCGTCCACTGCCACTTCCATAAATCCCGCCATTCGAGGAATCAATACGGCAATTATTGCCTCACCGGATGTTATACCCAAACCCGTTTTTGAAGAAACCGGAGGTTATGCACTGCCGACCGTTCCTATTGAAGGACCCGCTATTTTGATGACTCCACGCGAACAAATTGCTCCTATCGGCAGTGAAGTTGTTCTGATTTCCAGCTATCTCGGCAGTAAAGATCGCTTGATTACAAACGAAAAAATCGAATGGACACTCGAAGGTGTTGGAACTATTCAAAAATTTGACGGCGGTTCTATTTGTGATCCGTTACACTTTGATTATGTTCGCGCTAAAAAAATTACCGACCATTACGCAATTACCAAAACAAGCCAACTTTACCAGACCCTTGATCGGGGAACACCGGAAACAAAAGATGATCTTCATCTTCTTAAAGGTCAAACGTGGGTTTCCGTTAATTCCATGCGGGAAGGAACAACGTATGTAACTGCATTTGCTCCGTCATTGAAAGATTGGTCGAAACGAAGTGATGCGGGAATTATTCATTGGGTTGATGCCCAATGGGTATTGCCCCGTCTTTCGATTGCGCCGGTTGGCGACAGCCGGATATTGACAACAACCGTGTTAAGACGGACAAATGCCCAACCGCGAAACGGTTGGCTTGTTCGTTATGAAATTCTGAATGGTCCGCCGGCAGGATTGGGGCAATCGTCTGTACAAATTGAAGAAAAGACAACAGATGTATTCGGTCAAGCCTCCGTAATCCTTTCACCGCGCGGAAACCACACCGGAACCAACACCATCTCCATACAAATTATTCGTCCGGCAGGTGTTGACGGTTCTGATCGGCGAATTACTGTCGGCAGCGAAACAATTCGGCAAACCTGGTCAGGAAATACCGGCGTCAGAATTACATTAACCGGCCCGGGACAAGAAAAAGTAATTAAACGCGGTGATGATATTCCGTACATAATTACCCTGACAAATACAACATCGCATCTTGGAAAAGGTGTTGTTGTGTTTGAAGTTCCGGCATTGGCGTCGTTTACGGGCAGCCAACCAACACCAACACGAACCGAAGGGGCTTCCCTTCTCTGGAATGTTGAAATCCAACCCAAAGCAACGGCAACAATCCAATGTACACTTCGTGCCGACACTATTGGCAGTATTTATCCGGTAGCAACATTTTACCCGCAAGGAATTTCACCGGAAACACGTTCACCAATAACCGGAACATCCGTTCCGTTATCATCGGTTGATCCTTCGACGGTTCCGCCGACCTTACCCAACTCTTCAAACTTCCCCGCAACCGGTGTTCCAACAACTAGAGTCCCAACAACCGGCACCGCCGGAACAGGATTATCAAGAAACACTCAACCCTCATCCGGCAGCGGTGCAACCGTTTTTCAGCGGGAAACTCAATCCGGTGTGAACCTGAAAATCGAACCGTATGAAAATAAAATCGAATTGGGAAAACCATTGGATTTTTATTTTATTGTTGAAAATCATAGTTTATCGGAAATCAAAAACGTTCAGTTACGAATTGAAATTCCGCCGGAATGCCGGAATTATGTAAAAGACGGAGCGGCTTTTCCTTCGGAAGACGGCAAGGCGTGGATTAGTCCGCAACAGGATTATGTATATATTGACATTCCGTCTATTCCGGCAACAAAAAACGCTTATCTCCGTACTAAATTTCCCAACCTGCCCCCGCAAGGTTATCGGATTGTCGGAACACTTTTTGTCAATAATCAAAAATTCGACCAAATAATACAACAGATTAAACCGAAATGAAAAACAGTTGAATTAGAAACGCGGGCGTCTCGCCCGCAATAACGGGGCATCTCTAATAATTCCATTTTGAAAATAGCGAGTCTGTTGCTTAAAATCATGATTTTCGTTGAAATTTTACTCATTTTAACACACCAGCCTGTGAACATTAGGAAAATTTTTAAAATATTTTGAAAAATATCTAGAAAAAGACGAAACCTCTAATTGACGGTTTGAACTTCTTTGATTAAACTGTGTAAACTATTTCGGTTGCGATTTGCTTTTTTTGCCGCTTGTTTTGTGACAAACAAATCGCAACGATTTCAATGAAACCTTATAAAATAAGGAGTCTGACAATGAAAAATGTAATAACGTGTTTGGTCGGGATTTTTGCAGAAATTTTTGCGAAAAGCCCAATGTTAAAATGGGTAAACCAGGGGGGGGCACTCTGTAGTGGAAAGTTGATAACGGATAGTGGAGAATCTTCACGTTCTAAACTCTTTCCTATAAACTTTTTACAACTTCTCCGCTCTTCACCTTTTGGCTTTACATTAGTCGAACTTCTTGTGGTGATTTAACTTATTGGCACGCTAGGAACACTCAGGACAAACGTGGACGCGGTTTATTTTGCGCTCTGATTCATAAAAGATTCGAAGATGTTACCGATGGATCGTCCAACACGTTTTTAGCGTCTGAGTCCGTTATTTTTGGCGGGGATCTTTATGCGCGTCGAGGAGGAATTGCCCTCAACCGAAATATTCAAACCGGTACGCCAGCTGCATGTTGGGCGGCTCTTGATCCTACGAATAGACAACGTATTCAGGCTCCCGTCTATAATGTTGGAAACAGGAATTTCTGCGGAGTACGGTGGCCCGACGGATTACCAATGAGTACAGGATTTTATGCAATCTTACCGCCCAACGCTCCAACTTGTTTTGATAACAGTGACTTAAATGGTTATAACGTCGGAATTTCTCGGTCTGCGTCAAGTTGGCACAACGGCGGAGTCAACTGCGCCCTTGTTGATGGAACGGTAAAATTTGTTAGTGAAACAGTTGATTGTGGTGTTATGAGTGATCCGTTGTCTTATGTTGATCATACAAATTGGGAACCAAACGGCCAACCGAGTCCATTCGGAATTTGGGGTGCTTACGGCACCATTGACCGCGGCGAAAGCAAATCACTTTAATAATATTTATAAGGAGAAAATAAAATGAAAATCAAAATTTTTTCAACATTATTTTTTATCGTTGTCAGTCTGCTTTTGTTCGGTTGCAAACAAAATACGATTCCAACAGTTCCAATTGAAATCGTCATTACCTACAAAGGCGAAAAAGTTGAAGGGGCTCTTGTTACACTCAATCCAGTCATCAAAGATGGAACTCAAAGAGCAGCAACCGGTATGACAGATATTAACGGTCATGCCGCCATATCAACACCGGGAGGTAATAATAATGGTTCAATGGAAGGCGATTTTAAAGTTACGGTGATGAAAACTCCCTCAATTGGCGGTACCGAAAATATTCCAGAATACGCAACTTATGAGGAGGCAGTTGCCGACCAGTCAACTACCAACAAAACAATGGGATCAGAAAACATAGAACACTTGTTGCCCATAAAATATGCTTCCGAAAATATGACAGATATTATGATTTCTGTCAAAAAAGGAAACAAAAATAATTGGACTTTTGATCTCAAGGATTGATGGATTATTGCCCGATATAACGTAATTGCCTATCTCTTCACGGACAGAAAATTTCTCTAACGGAAAACAAATGAGAAATAT